>JAFDJC010000222.1 GCA_019307665.1 Deltaproteobacteria bacterium
GAAGGAGGTTTGTTAGATGTTGGTGACGCTGATACTGGGTTCAGGAGCAGGGTGTTGCTTATCTGTGGCACAGACTGATATCAACACAAACAGATAATTGCTGTTTGCTTGGCATGGATGGCAAACCCTCAAACCTTGTATATACCTGATCGGTAAACTCATGACTGAGTTAATGGCACATTAATAATGTTTTAATGCATATAAGGGAGTAAACATGATTTTTATCGGAGAACTTATTAATTCAAGCAGAAAATCTATAGAAACGGCTATTGAGGCTCAGGATGTGCAGGCTATTCAACAAGTAGCCCTTATCCAAGCCGAAGCAGGGGTGGATTACATTGACGTCAATGCAGGTACTTTTGTCGATAAGGAACAAGAGTATATCAAGTGGATAGTTCAGACTGTTCAGCGTGTTACAGATAAGCCTTGCGCTATCGACAGTCCAGACCCGAAAGTCATTGAGACGGCACTGGCAGTCCATCAAGGAACAGCTATGATTAACTCCATCTCTTTGGAGAAAGAGCGTTTCGAGAAGCTACTACCTATCGTGGCAGGTACCGATTTAAAGGTGATCGCCCTTTGCATGAGCGATGAAGGCATGCCGGAAACAGTGGACGACCGGTTAAAAATTGCAGACAAGCTGGTCAACGGATTGCTTCAAAACAATGTAAAGGTGGAAAATGTCTTTGTCGATCCGCTGGTCCAACCACTGTCGGTGAACAACAATTTCGGCATGGAGTTCGTGCTTGCGGTGGAACAGATCATGACTCGATTTGAGGGGATTCATACGGTCTGTGGGCTGTCCAACATCTCCTACGGTCTGCCGGCCCGTAAGTTCTTGAACCAGACCTTCATGGTCATGGCCATTGCAAGGGGATTGGACGGGGCTATAGTCAATCCATTGGACAAAAAAATGATGGCGAGTATCATTGCGGCTGAGGCATTAGCCGGTAAAGACGATTTTTGCATGAACTATCTAAAAGCCTACCGGGCAGAACTATTTGCCTAAAAATACTGGCTTGCCTTAGCGGGCAGCACTGATTTTAACTTTAAAATGATGATTGTAAGTGATGGATGCACAGCGGAACGGTTCAGACCAATCCAAAAGCAAGAGCATTTTTCCTAAAGGGGGTTCTGATTCTTTCAATCCTCAGGAGCTGAAAGTTCACCTGAGCGAGGTGGCAAGGTATGCTGGAGGCTCCCGCTACCAGATTGATTCAGAAATGGAAGCGCTGGCGCGATCCATGTTCAATCAGGCCAGGTCCCTTTGTCGTCCGGTTTTCGGATATGTAAAACATAAAATTATCACGGCTGTACCGGGTAAAGGCATTTTAATCGAAGACAAGGTTTTGATACCCTGTCCCCCAGATATTTTAAATGAGGTGGAATTCATTGTTTCAGTGGTTTGCACCATTGGTCCGAACCTTGAAAAAGATGTGCACGCTCTGAATACAAATGGCATGCGCCTTGAAGCACTTTTCCTGGATGCATCAGGTGTGGCCCTGCTGGAAGCCGCAGCACAGAAAGCTCATGAGCAAATCGACAAACTGGCACGCAAAGACAATCTGTTTGCAGGATGCCGCTGGGAGCCGGGATGTGAAAAAACGCCCCTGGAAACCCAAACAATTCTCTTTAATCTTATTGATGCATCTGCCATTGGCGTTGAGCTGTTGCAAGGCGGAGCAATGCGACCGTTTAAATCTCTTTCATTTTGGATTCCGATAATGCGTCATCCAGTTGCACCTGTCACCCAAGATAAATGCCGGTCATGCGGTTTGAAACACTGCCTCTATCGAACACCACCTTTAGCAAAAGGAAAGCATTGACGCGATGAGCGATTCAAAAAAGCATAAAATTTTCCTGCTGCCGGAAAATCACTCCATATCGTCTGATACAGGGCAAAGTCTTATAGAAGCGTTGAACCGGGCCGGGATCCTTTTGCAATCGGATTGTGGTGGTTCAGGCCGGTGCGGGAAGTGTCAGGTGAGAATCATTGATGCCGAAGAAAAAGCGGATTACAGGCCGGATGAGGCTGAGCAACGACTGATTGCGAGGCAAGATTTGAGACACGGCATTCGACTTGCCTGCCGGCTTAAAATTAAAAGTGATCTGACAGCGGAAATTCCCGCAGACTCGAGATTCATACCGGAGGTAGTTGCCAAACCGGCCACACACGAACTAATATCCAAGGCGCTGGCGGCAAGAAAACCTGCCTCGGTCCCCTCGGAAGGTTATGGGCTGGCTGTGGATCTGGGAACAACGACCATTGGCATCTATCTTTGCAATTTGGCTCAAAAAAAAGTCGTTGTTTCCATCGCAGTTAGAAATCCACAGGCCATGCTTGGTGCTGATGTTATCACTCGGATCAGTGCCGTCATGCAAGATCCAAGAAACCTGCCGCGTCTTCAACAGATGTCGGTAGGCGCCATCAAGGCGGCCATCCGCTCTATTTGCGCCACCACACATATCAATCCTGGCAAAATCAGTCAGATGATCGTTGTAGGCAATTCCTCTATGATCCACCTTGTGCTCGGTGAAGACCCTTCCTCCATTGGTGTATCACCCTACCAGCCGAAATTTACCAGGGAAAGGAATGTCGAGGCACATGACGTCGGCCTTAACTTCAATCCGACAATGAAGATTTATTCGCCGCCACTTATTTCCGGGTTTTTGGGATCCGATATCTTGTCTGCGGCTTTTGCCACACGGTTTTTCGATACGCCTCCGGGTACTCTGCTGGTGGACATGGGAACCAACGGAGAGCTGATGTTAAAGGGAAACAAAGGGATCATAGCCACATCCTGCGCTACCGGACCTGCTTTTGAGGGGTCCAATATTCACAACGGAATGCAGGCCGCGCCTGGGGCGGTGGATGCCGTGCGACTTGACAAGCATAGCGGTGAAATTGAGCTTTCCATCATTCAAAGAGACCGAGGTCGAACCGTCAAGCCTTCCGGTATTTGTGGATCCGGCATTGTCAGCATTGTGGCAGAATTGATTCGTTCAGGGGTGGTTTTGGGAAGCGGTGCCTTCAACCCTGAATGCAAATATCCCGGGCTGCGGTTTGATAACAGGAGACCAACGGAATTTATAATCGCATCCGGTCAATCAACCGCCACTGGCCGGGAACTAACAATAATTCAGAAAGATATCCGTGCCATCCAGCTGGCAAAAAGCGCACTTTCCTCTGGGATCCAGTTAATTTGTGAAAAAGCTGGTATCAAAAGACCTAAAAATATTTTATTGGCCGGCGCTTTCGGCAACTATCTTGATCTGGAAGATTGCTGTACCATCGGGCTTCTGGCCGGTGTTCATTCCCAGGATATTAAAGTGGTCGGAAATGCCGCCGGAGCAGGTGCTGTCCTGATGATGTATGATGAGACGTCAGGGGCAGAACTGAAAAAACTGGTCCGACTTGTCAAGATATTTAATCTATCCGCCAATTCCGAGTTCCAAGACACATTTATAAAAAACTTGAATTTTCAAATAGGATTCAAATAGTCTAGTTGGTTTACACTTTAGCATAAGTAAAACCATAGATAACCGAACACAACATCCCATGCTTGTCCCATAATTTATGAAATGGAATTTTCGGCTATCTATTCTCTGTAATATCTAATAATGGAAAGCGCGGATTAAAATCTGATAAGATATAGTTAAGCGATGTCTGTTCTACCTGCCTTAAATTTTCTTCTACCTCCCTGGCTCCTGAAACCTTTTTGCCCAATTTATGTATTGCGAAATGCATTTTAAAGGCACGAAGCTAAAAAAGAGATTTTAAGCTGCATTTTTTTTGAAATTAATTTTGAGGATTTTTGGAAAAAATATCTTGACATTTTAAACAAGTATGGTATTACAACAGGCCATCTACTGTCGAAGGAGTACGATATGACTGTTTTCAAATCACTGAAAAAACCGCTTCTTTCAAAAGAAGTTGAAAGACAGCTAAAACTTTCAATATTAAACAGAAGTTATACTGCCGGAGAAAAACTTCCTTCAGAAAGAGAGCTGGTCGATCAATTTCAGGTCAGCCGGGTAACTGTCAGGGAAGCTCTGCGTGGTTTACAGCAAAGCGGATTGGTTCAGATCAGGCGAGGCCGAGAGGCCGGTGCCTATGTATGCGAACCCGACTCCACTACGATCACGGAAAGTTTCCAAAATCTTATCCAGATGGGGAAAGTTAATTTTGCTCATCTTATTGAGATTCGACTTTATACAGAGCCGGACGTGGCTAAAAGTGCAGCCCTCCACTGTACCTCAGATGATGTTGACAGATTAAGAGAGCTTCTTGATAGAGCCGAATCCTATATGGAGACATCCAGGAAAAAAGCCCGCCTTACTAACGTCCGGTTTCATAGTGAAGTGGCTAAGATTCTAAATAATGCCATTATAACTTTTCTCTGTGAATCAATTACGCAGGTCTATTCGGCCATGCTCATCGATATGACACGTACTAAACTGGACAAAAAAGGAATTGCAAAACTCATCGGAGAACATCGAACAATTTTGGATGCAATTGCTAATCATGAACCGGGAGCTGCCTTTGAAAGAACAAAAAAGCACCTCATAAAAACGTATCGTATGTATTCCAGGGTCATACAGGATAGCGATGACAGGGACGTTCACAGACGTATTAAGTACGTTACCAAATTATGAGAAGTTTTATTTTTTTACTTGATTCCTCCAAAATATAGGAAATCCTCTTCTGATAAAAGGAGGAGCGGATGATGTATCAGGCCAAGTTTAAAAGAAAAGTCCTGCAGGGGCCTTTTAGCGGAACAAAAAACAACTTTTGAAAATGCATAAAATGCACTCAAAAATTATCCCAAATGTCTGCACCAAATATATGCACCAAATATCTTCAAATGATAGTAAGCAAAGACAATTCTACTGTCTAGTTTTGTTGCATCGTGTTGAACGATACTCAAAAGATTATAGTCCGCGTGATCATGCAGCGGGCTTAAGATCAATCGCATCCACGAAGAACACGTAAACCCACATATTGCTACTCCAATATCGGAGAACTAAAAAAAAATCAAAAAAATACTTGACAAGAGGTACGATTAAATTTTAAAGTCTGTTGTCTGACAACAGGTGTTAGTCATCAGGTAAGGGTAAGGAAGGAGAAACATTTGAAAAATCTACAAAATGGAAGAAAAGGAGGAGGTAAGTCATGAAAAGAAGGATTATTATTAGGTCAATTGTCGCACTTACGGTTTGCATGGGAATGATAGCAATGTTCTCAACAATCTCCCCGGCAGAAGCAAAAGAGACAATCAAATTCGGCTGCATGGCACCCATCACCGGCATGTTTGGCGGAGTCGGTGAACCCCTGACCAAGGGGGCTTTGCTGGCAGAAAAAATGA
>JAFDJC010000223.1 GCA_019307665.1 Deltaproteobacteria bacterium
CAAGGCATATCGATCTCATTCATCTCCTGGTTTCCGCCTTCGATTTCACGACCGACTTTCAGTTTTTTATCATCAATCACTTCAATGCTGTTGACGAGTGAGGCATAAGGAATATCCATCATGGCAGCCATCATTCCGCCAACCTGGCCTGCCCCTGCATCAGCCTGGGCACCTGTCATGATCAGATCATAATTCCCTTTTTCAGCTGCTGCTTTTAAAATGGTTGCGATACTTTTTCCGTCCGAGCCCTCAAAAGCATCATCAGAAAGCAGAAGACCGCTGTTTGCACCCATTGCCATTTCTCTTCTCAGCACTTCTTCTGATTCGTCATCGCCGACTGTTACGACCGTCACATTTCCGCCGACCTTGTCAACAATCTGAATCGCTTCTTCTACCGCATAATTGTCCCATTCATTAACAGAGTATACAAGGTCATCACGCTCTATATCAGTACCGTCGCTGTTGACCTCGATCTCATTTTCCGCGGTGTCGGGCACCCTCTTCACACATACTAAAATTTCCATATTCGTCCTCCCAGTTTAATATTTTATAACCAGCTTACAAGCGATTTTGAGTACATTATATTTTTACCTGCAGCATATAGATGCTTCTACTACCTGATAATATGGCTATCAATCAGTTCCGACAAATCAATGGCCTCCATTTTCCCTTCCAGCCCCGCCACTTTGATTGCATCTTCCATATTCACAAGGCAGAACGGACAAGCAGTCACAATAACGTTTGCGCCGACATCTGCAGCCATCTTCGCCCTTAATACACCCATTCTCTCTTCTTCTTCGGGTTCGTAAAAGAGCATCAGGCCACCGCCGCCGCAACAGAATGAACGGTCCCTGCTTTTCAGCATGTCAACCCTTCTGATTCCTTCTATGGCATCAAGGGCTTCCCTGGGATCTTCATAAATGCCGTTGTGACGCCCGAGATAGCATGGATCGTGATAGGTATATACCTTTGACTCATCTTCAATCATGCGCAGACGAAGTTCACCTGATTTTACGCTTCTTGTTACCACCTGGCTGATATGCTCAACCGGCGGAAGCCCGTTGTAGTCATGGGTAAGCGCATTGAACGCATGAGGATCAGCGGTAACGATCTTCCTTACGCCTGAATTCAATATTGCATCTGTATTCTGATTTTTGAGGTCCTGAAACAACATCTCTTCTCCGAACCGCCTGACCTCGTTCCCGCTGTCCTTTTCAGCTTTTCCAAGAACACCGAAATCAACGCCTGCCGCCGTCAGCACCCGAGCAGTCGCTTGGGCAATACTCTGCATCCTGTCATCATAGGATGTGATGCTGTCGACAAAATAGAGCGTATCGGCTGTTTCGCCTTTCTCAAGAACTTTTACCGTACAAGTCTCAGCAAATTCTTTATCTTTTGCCCAGTCCGCACGTTTTTTCTCCATCTTGCCCCATGGATTACCGCGCTTCTCAACCGCACTCAGCGGTTTTTGCAATGACTGCGGCACCATTCCTTCATCTACCATGCCTCGCCTGAGATCCACAATCTTGTCGATATATTCGATTCCGAGCGGACATTCCTGCTCACAGGCACCGCATGTCGTACATGACCAGATCTCGTCTTCTTCAAATATATCCCCGATCAGAGGCTCACTTTTAAGAAAATCTCCCTTCAGCGGATAATTTTTAAACACCTTGTCACGGGCTTTAATAGAAATAAATCTCGGACTGAGAGGGCGTGAAACAGCATTTGCCGGGCACTGATCAGAACATCTGCCGCAGTCCGCGCAGGTATAAAAATCCAGGATATGTTTCCAGGTAAAGTCCTCAAGCTTTTTGACGCCAAAAGATTCAAGATCGTCAAGCTCTTCGTCTGACACACCGTACCTTACAGGTTTGATATTACCGGTTTTAACCCTCATGAAAAATACATTGAAAAGCGAAGTGATCACATGAAAATGCTTTCCAAGAGGCAGGAAACATAGAAAAAAGAAAAAGGTCAGGTCGTGCACATAATAAGATACAATATGCATGGCCTGAAGTGTTTCAACCGATATATACAAAAGTATATTCTTAAAAAACCATACCAGGGTTAAAGGAGCAAGAAACTCGGCATGAACCCCCTTCTGAACCTGGGCAGCTACAAATGAGGCTTCGAAAAGACTTTCGGAAATCATCAGGGTGGCAATAATGCCGAGAACAAATACCGCTTCTCCGGTATGGTCGTGGCCGTATTTTTCCGGAACATTATAACGCTCGGGACGTAAAATACCCCTCCTCACAGCGGCAATAACACAGGCAATAAAAACCCATGTTGCTGCATAATCTTTTATAACGTTATATATATGTCCAAGCATGCCTTCAAAGCCAGGAAGCACAAACCCTTCCTTAAGGCCTACCACAACCAGTGAAGTGGATCTGATACCAAGGGCAAGAAAACCAAAAAATATCATAATATGGAGCACACCTGCCGTCATATACCTGGGTTGCCGCCACTGGGCAAGCCAGATCTTGGCAACATTGAAGATTCGACTTGGAATATCGTCGAAACGACTGTCCGGTGCTGCTTTGACAAGAGGTGCCATTCTTTTTGCCATGATGTAGGTAAAAAGAGCCACTCCTACAACCGGTATAAGAAGGGAAAAAATCGCTGTTGGGAAAAACCCGATGAAAAATTTTGCCGGAGAAATTAAAACTGGTTCCATTTTTTATCTTTTCCTTTATTTCAATTTATACTTCATTTGTATTTATCTAATTCAACTTTTTCTGGTTCATAATGAATGAATATTCATTCATTCTTCACAAAAACAAATTTTCTTTTTACATCTTTTGCATTGCTAATGCAACCGTTTTATCCACCGAAAGAGCTCTCTTCAATTTCCATGGCAGCGCCGTTTGTTGCGAGAATGGCTTCCATCTTGCCAAGTGTGATCGGAAGAACCGAGTTTAAAAAAAATTCAGCCGATTTTACCTGGCCTTTATAAAAATCAGCATCCTTTTTGCTTTGCTCGACCTTAGGTGCGGCAATTGATGCCCGCCACAGGAGCATCCACGCTACAACGACATCACCCACAACCTCCATAAACGGATGGGCAAATGCAAATGCATTTAGCACTTTTTCAGACATGGCTGTTTTGCCCATGTGCATTGCAACTTCACCGAGTTTGTTGATGGCTGTCTCAAGTTTTGCGGCATATTCTTCAAGCCCTGCCTCTTTTGCTTCTGCAATCGTCTTCTGCATTTCGCCGAGAAAGTTCATGAAATATTTGCCTTTTTTCATACCCAGCTTCCTTCCAAGCAGATCCATGGCCTGAATGCCGTTTGTCCCTTCATAAATCATGGTGATCCTGCAGTCTCTGAGCAGTTGCTCAACCGGGTATTCCTTGATGTAACCGTAACCGCCGTATACCTGCATTGCGTGGCTGCACATATCAAAAGACTTGTCCGTTACATATCCCTTGGCAATAGGAATCAGCACTTCCACCAGGCCGTGCCATTTATCCTTTTCCTCATCATTATCTGTAATATCTATCATGTCTTCACAGCGGGCAACGTAATAAATAAGGCTTCTCATACCTTCAATATACGCTTTCATGGTAATCAGCTGCCGGCGTACATCGGGATGGTTGATAATCGTTACGGAAGGCGCGTCCTTGTCCATCATCTGAAGCAGATTTTTCCCCTGTACCCTCTCTTTCGCATAATTTAAGGAGGACAGGTAAGCTGAACTGGCACATGAAAATCCCTGGAATCCCACAAGAAGACGGGCTTCGTTCATCATCAGAAACATGGCTCGCATGCCTTTGTTTTCCTCTCCAAGAAGTGTTCCAACGCAGTTTCCGCTGCCGCCGAGTGCCAGGGAGGCTGTAGAATTGCCGTGAATACCCATTTTTTCTTCAATGCCTGTACACACCACATCATTAAATTCGCCAAGGCTGCCATCATCATTCACACGGAATTTCGGAACCAGAAAAAGTGAAATACCCCTTGTTCCCGCAGGGGCACCTTCAATACGTGCAAGTACCGGGTGTATAATGTTTTCAGAAAGGTCATGTTCACCGCTTGAAATGAATATTTTAGTTCCTGTGATGGAATATGTGCCGTCTGCATTCTTGACAGCTGCCGTTTCCAGAGCTCCGACATCAGACCCGGCTCCGGCTTCGGTCAGGAGCATTGTTCCGGTCCACTCTCCGGTAAACATATTCTTCAGAAACAGTTCTTTCTGCTTGTCGGTTCCGAATGCCTCTACTAGTTTTGCCGCTCCGTGGGTAAGGCCGGGATACATCATAAAAGCATAATTTGCCCCCAGAAAGTAATCGCTTGCAGCCATTGAGACAACACGCGGCATGCCCTGACCGCCATATTCAACATTTTCAGGCATGGCAAGCCATTCTCCTTCCTTGAAAATTTTCCATGCTCTGTGAAACTCTTCCGGAACCGTAACTTTTCCGTTTTCAAACTTAGTGCCGACTTCATCCCCGATTTTCTGGGTCGGCAGAATCTCCTTTATAGCAAGGTTTCTCGCCTCGGAAACAATCAAATCAACGGTTTTTTTATTGAACTCTTCATATTTTTCATGTTTGCTCAATTCTTCTACCTTAAACTGTTCGTGCAGGACAAAATCCACATCCCTGCGATCTGCAATTAACTGTGCCATGTCATCTTCTCCTTATTCTATGTATTTGTGATTCGCTGTGTTCCAGCGATAATTATTCAGCCTTTTGCCTGACTCCCATTGCTGCCTATACCTTTAAAGTAAAGATCCACCAGCGGATCTGCCATGGATGCAAGTTCGTAACTACCGCCTGCATGCACCCAGGTATTAATCACCTCATCCACGGCGCCGAGAATATATCTTTTTACAAGACTGACATACAGGTCCTTCCGGATACTTCCTTCTTCCTGTCCCTGCTCAATCAGTTCACCGACCATTCCAAGATACATCTTTGTGATCTCTTTTATCTGTTTTTCTATATGACGTGTCTGTCTTGCTTCAGCCTGAAAGACAACCGCCATATTCTTATCGTGCTGAAATTCCGTAAAATGCCGCCGGACCAAGTTTTTCAGCTTGTCAACGGCATTGCCGGCCTTGTCGACTTCTTCCCTGAATCCTGCAAAGATCTTTTTTGTCTTATAGTCAAAAAACTGCAGAAGGATATCATCCTTATTTTTGAAATACAGGTAAATTGTTCCCCCGGCGACTCCGGCTTCTTGGGCAATCTGGGATATGGTTGAATGGAAAAAACCCTGTTCTGCGAAAACCTTTATCGCAGCTTCCAGGATTGTATGGTATTTATCGTTTTTATTTAAATCGTTTTTATTTAAATCGTTTTTATTTAAATCTGTTTTATTAATATTCTGCCCCATAATAATTC
>JAFDJC010000224.1 GCA_019307665.1 Deltaproteobacteria bacterium
CGTTGTCAGGGTGCGACAGCACAAGAAGTCTTTGTTTACTTATAGCAAAAACGGAAGGTTGATGAGCTCAAAAAAATATGACATTTTGTATCGTAGCTAGTAATCCTGCCTTGTTGATCGGATAAGGAGATCTCAGAACGACGGATTGCAGATTTAAAAGGATCAAGGATACTTACTTTCTTTTTAGCCCGACGTGGTTGATAGCGTTTAATATTTAACCACTTACTAACCGTTCTATGATCTATAGAAAGAATTTTTGCGATTTTATAGTGGTTGTCATAATAACGTTCCGTTTCCATGAAAGGGATTTATGCATTGGGTAACACCGGCAACGAGTTACCAGTACCACCCATCATCCATTTTATCGTTTCAACTACCGAATTTAATACGTTTGCCAATGTTTAAACTCTGTTTTTTGGGAAAGTCCTGCCTTAAGCATGGTTGAAAATACTGTCTGTCTCTGATATCGTGTCTCCTTTTATGTTTCAAACTGACAGTTTCGATGGTGATTGAATGGAAAGTACGACATTCAGGATAGGAGAATTGTTTAACCCCCGATCAGTGGCGATTGTCGGTGTACCCAGAGGGCTCAAAGTCGGAAAACTTTTTTTAATGGCCCTTATTGACCAGGGATTTCAAGGTCCGATCTATCCGGTAAATCCCAATGCAGAAGAAATCGACGGCCTGAAAACGTATCCCGACCTGCACTCAATACCCGGCCCCGTTGATCTTGCAATTATTCTGGTTCCTCACAGCAATACCCTTTCCATTATCCAGGATTGTGCAAAAAAAGGCGTGAAAGGCGCTGTGCTGTTCACAGCAGGCTATAAAGAAACAGGAACAGCCGAAGGGAAAGCGCTGGAAGAAGAACTTGTAAAGACGGCTGCTGCTTCTGGCATGCGGCTTATCGGGCCGAACGGCATGGGGCTTTACTGCCCTAAAACAGGCTTATCCTTCTTTCCCCAGCTTTCCAAAAAATCCGGTCCTGTCGGCATCATTTCTCATTCCGGCTCCCTGACCAATATTCTCGGATACATTGCCCCGAAAAAAGGGCTGGGTTTCAGCAAGGTTGTCAGCCTTGGCAATGAATGTGATCTTACATGTGCTGATTTTCTTTTATATCTTGCCGATGATGCTGATACAAAAGTGATAGGCGCTTACATTGAAGGCATTAAGGATGGTCCGTTTTTTCTTGATGCTTTAAAAAAAGCATCTGCTGAAAAGCCGGTTATTTTATGGAAAGTCGGCCTGACGCCCGAGGGATCAAAGGCCGCTGCTTCACACACAGGGGCATTGGCAGGTTCGGCTAACATATGGGAAGGCATCGTCAATCAGGGCGGCGGCATAGCCGTAACCGGTTTTGAAGCATGGGTTGATTCAATAATGGCATTTTCAATGCTGCCCACAGGACTCGGTAACCAAATTGCCGTGATATCCGGCCCGGGCGGCCTTGCGGTATCAGCCGCCGAAGCGTGCGGCAGAGAAGGCTTAAAAATGGCCGAGCTCTCGCCTGACTCTAAATCCATGCTTTCAGGCTTTATTCCTTCCACAGGCACAAGCCTGAACAATCCCATCGACATCGGACTCACAGCATCCCTTGATATTAATATTTATATTGAATCGGCCGGAACTGTTGCAAAAGACCCTGGTGTTGATGCGATCGCGCTCATCGGAATCGGACTGGATATAGATTCAAATAATAAATACACGGAAGCAATTATTAAGATACAAAAAGCATCCGGAAAACCATTTATGATGATCAATATTCCTGGTTTTGATCCTGAATTGGCACAACGGTTCTGCGAGGCAGGTATTCCGTTTTTTGACTCTGCAGAACGCGCCATGAAAAGTTATGCCCGGGTTTATAAATACCAGAGCCGGAGCAGTACCCAATGGAGGAAATAATGAAAATTGAAACAGCTATAAAAAACGGTCGTGCTAATCTTTCGGAATATGAGTCCAAACTTTTTCTGTCATCGTATGGGATTCCCGTCACAAAAGAGATCCTGATTAAAGACCATGGGCGAATTGTTTCGGCAGCCAGGGAAATCGGATATCCGCTTGTCCTTAAAGGATGCGGCCATGATATTTTGCATAAAACTGAGAAAGATCTGGTAAAAATGGATATCAGAAACGATGATGAAGCAAAGGCAGCGTTTCATGCAATTACTTCAAACATGGAAGGAACAGAAAAAAATATTCTTGTTCAGGAAATGATTCAAGGAAGACGGGAGCTTGTGGCCGGAATGACCCGAGACCCGCAATTCGGCCCTTGTGTCATGTTTGGTATCGGAGGAATTTTTACCGAAATTTTTGAAGATGTTTGTTTCAGAGTTGCCCCGCTGACTCGTGAAGATGCTTTTGCCCTGATGCAGGGCATCCGTGGCAATAAAATTCTGGGCGCTGTTCGAGGCATGCCTGCCGTTGATATGGAAGCACTCGCCGAGATATTGATAGCAGTCGGACAGATAGGAATAGAGCATGATCGGGTGAAAGAAATCGACCTTAACCCTATTAAGGTTCCAAAAGGTTCGCCTGTCGCAGTTGATGCATTAATCGTTCTGGATAATACTAAGAGTTGAAACCGATGAATTCCAACACAAAAGAAAAATTGGACAAAATGTTTAACCCCAGAGGGCTTGCTGTTTTTGGCGGTGTGTCAAAACTCGGGTCATTTGGAAATTCCATTGTAATGAGTCTTTTAAAATATGGCTATAAGGGAAAACTCTACCCCATATCACCAAAAGGTGGGGAAGTTGCGGGACTCAAAGTGTATAAAAGTCTTGATGAAATTAAAGAGCCAATCGATCTTGCGTCGATATCCGTGCCCGCGAAAGCCGTGCCGGAAGTTCTTGAAGATTGTCTGGAGCATGGCGTTGCAGGAGCCGAAATACATACCTCAGGCTTCGCGGAAACAGGAGATGCAATTGGCATCAAACTTCAGGAAAAAATCGCGGAAATATCCTCAAGGGGGCTCAGAATCGTCGGTCCTAACTGCTTCGGTCTACACTCTCCCACAGGAGGCATAACACTACTACCTGGATTTGACTTTTCAAAAGAGCCCGGTAATGTGGCAATGATCTCCCAAAGCGGCGGCATTGCCAATGACTTCGGTCATGAAGCCATTGCAGCCGGCCTCAAGATCAGTAAAATCATTTCTTTTGGAAACGGATGCGACTTGGAAGCTTCAGCACTTCTTGAGTATCTCGGCGAAGACAAAGACACAGCATATATTGCCGCATACCTTGAAGGTGTTCAGGACGGCAGGAAATTTCTTGACACTGTTAAATCTGTGTCGAAAAAAAAGCCGGTCCTCATATGGAAAGGCGGGCTTACACCTTTAGGCGCAAGAGCAACACTCAGCCACACCGGGTCACTTGGCGGCGAATCAAAAATATGGGAAGGGGCGATCACCCAAGCCGGCGCTCTGTCGGTTAAAGGCCTGGATGAAATAGTAGACACGCTGTCAGTCCTTGCACATTTAAAAACCAGGGGGAAAAAAATCGCCATTGCCGGCGGCGGTGGGGCAATAGGTGTCTTCAGTTCAGACCTTGCCCATGAATGGGGCCTTGAAATCCCTGCATTCAGTCATGACACGCAAAAACGGCTCCGGGAATTTTTTCCAACCCCCGGAAACAGCGTTGTGAATCCTCTTGACACGGGCACGCCCATGTTTCCGCTGGAATGGCTTAGCGGCATGATCCGGGAGATATTAATAAGGGAGCCTATTGATGTTATAGTGCTGATTATGCTGCTCCACCCTCTTGAAGTTGTGGCGCCTGCTTTTATGGAAATGGCAGGTATTAAGCCGACTTCATCAGGCGGAGAATATCTTGACGGCCTATTAACGTCTGTCTCAGAACTGAAAAAAGAGACAGGAAAAGATATCGCTTTAGTCCTTGAAAACAGAACATACAGACCGGAAGACCTTGATGTTGAATCTGTGAGAAGGAGAGTTGTCGTTGAATACCAAAAACAAGGCATACCAGTGTTTTCTTGTGCTGAAAGGGCTCTCAGGGGAATCAGAAATGCCGCAGCATTGAATTCTTAATACCGCAAAGACCGGCAAAACATAAAATAGGGTTGAGGTTTTGGTAGAGACGTTGCATGCAACGTCTTTACTCTTTTTTGTTTATTACCACATCATCACGCCATGGTTTTTTATTCTGATAACTATCCAGATGATCCTTTCCTTTTGAAAGTGCTTTTTTCAAGCCGGCCCTCTTAAACAGGACATTCGATTTTTTCTGAGTCGAAATCGCCTCGTCAAACTTGCCCACTTCAGCATAAGAGGCTGCCAGTGTATCGAGTTTAAATGCATCGGGTTTCAGGATAACCGCTTTTAGTGCAAAGCTGACCGCTTTTTTACCGTCACGACACTTATCCAAAGGGCATGTGGCAAAAATCCACGCAAGGCTGTTATAAGCATCGGCATTTTTCGGATTTAGTTCCAGCGCCTTTGTGTAGTCTTTAACTGCACTCTCGAACTGCCCTTTATTTTTCCATGCAATGCCACGGTTACTATAGGCGTTCGCATATTCAGGTGATATTTCAATTGCTTTTGTAAAATCTTCAATGGCCTTATCGAATTTTTTACCGACAAAATATGCAATTCCCCGGCTGTTATATGCTTTAATAATTCGTGGATTTGCAGCAATCGCTTTTGAAAAATCTTCTATTGCTTGCCGGCGGTCTCCTTTTTTATACCACACAATTCCACGACTGTTGTAGGTTTCAGCATCATTTGGATCAATTTCAAGTGATTTTGAAAAGTCGGTAATCGCCTTATTGTAGTTTGCCAGACGGTAGTGGATTATACCGCGACCGGTATATGCCCGCGCAAAAGAAGGATTGATCTTGATGGCTGTGGTGAAATCAGCAATCGCCCTTTTATACTCTCCCATGTCTCCGTTTGCAAGCCCGCGACTGTTATATACCATTGCATTATAGGGATTCATTCTAATGGCTATATTGTAATCGGAAATCGCCCTGTTGTAATCACCGCTGTGTTTCCACCCAATGCCGCGGCTGTGAAATGAAGAGGAAAGAATCGGACTTGTAATTTTGATGATCATATTAAAATCAGCAATTGCGCTATTGAAATCCCCTGCCATAAAACTTGTAATGCCATGATTGTTCAATGCGTCAATATCTCTTGGGTTAATTTCAAGGGCTTTTAAAAAATCGGAAATGGCAAGTGAAAATTCACCTTTACTTTTCCATGCAATGCCGCGACTGTTATATGCATCTGCAAAGTGCGGCTCGATTTCAATTGCCCTGTCAAATGCTTCTATGGCCTTATCATAAACCTTTGATTCAAGGAAGGCTTGGCCCCGATCATACCAATCCCCGGCATTTAAAGTAATTTCCTTTTTATCTTCATCGTTTTCCAAAACAAACTGTTTTTCAACGCCTGTGCTGCAGGCAAAAAGTCCGCAAAAAACGCTTGTCAAATAAACAATTGAAATCACTGAAACAATACGATTTTTTTTCATTTTACACCTTCCATTACTTTCAATACGCCTTTCATACCCAATTTCTTGTAACGTTGTAACATATAGAATAGACTTGTAAAATTAAAAGTTCAAGCCTTTTCTTCCAATGGCGCCAGCTTAAAAGTTTTTTAGGTATATTGCATACTCATTACATACCTGATAATAAAAAATTAACATACGACGAACTGCTACAGAGAGTCAAGGCGCAGGAAAAAGCGTCATCCTCTCACAGGAAAACTGAAACCGCTCTTTTCGAAAGCGAACAAAAATACCGCAATATACTTGAAAACATACAGGATGGATACTGTGAGCTGAATCTAAGAGGCCATTTTATTTTTGTTAATGATTATATGTTCAATATTTTAGGTTACTCCAAGGATGTACTTTTAACGATGCGCGCATGGAATGTCATGGACGAAGAAAACTCTAATAAAGTATTTAAATCTTTCAATGAGGTATTCAGGACCGGCATTCCATCAAAAGGTTTTGACTATGAGATCAATAGAAAAAACGGAGAGAAAAGACAGATCGAAGTTTCCGCTTCACTGATCATAGATAATAATGAAAAACCCATCGGGTTTAGAAGTATTGTCCGTGATATCACAGAACGAAAAGATGTTGAAAAAGCGCTACGGAAAGCCCGTGATGAACTTGAACGACGCGTCAAAGAAAGAACCTTTGAACTGGATGAAATAAATAAACAACTTGAAATTAAAACAATTACTCTGGAAGAGACGAATATAGCATTACGTGTTTTGCTGAAAAAGAAAGATGAGACAAGAAAAGAACTCGAAGAAAAGGTTTTACTGAATATTAAGGATCTGGTCATCCCGGTCCTTGAAAAGATTAAAGCTGCTGCCGGCCTTGACCGGAAACAGGATGCATATATTACGGTTATGAAAAACACATTGAATGATATTATTTCCGGGTTTACGCGAAACCTGTCTTCCAGGCAATACTGTCTCACCCCCACAGAATTACAGGTTGCTTCCCTGATTCGACAGGGTAGACCTACAAAAAATATTGCCGCTTTTATGAATCTGTCGGGAAAAACAATTGAAACTCACAGAAGAAATATTAGAGGCAAAATAGGCATAAAAAACAAGAAAATGAACTTAAGAACATATTTGCTTACAATGAATTAAAAAGGAGTCTATTATGATCATTCTCAATCCCAAAAAAAACAACTATGAACACCTTGATGAAAAATCAAGGGAGATTATGCTCAAAACAATAAAATTTTTTGAAACAAAGGGAAAGCAAAAACTGAAGGACGACTATGAAAACAGGGTATGGTACGCCGACTTTATCGAGTTTATAAAAAAAGAAAAAATATTCTCAACATTATTGACTCCTTCTGAATACGGAGACGGAGATACCCGATGGGACACCTTTAGAAATTGTGATTTTAATGAAATCCTCGGTTTCTACGGACTGCCGTACTGGTATACATGGCAGGTTTCCATACTGGGACTCGGTCCGATCTGGATGGGCAAGAACGAAGAAGTTAAAAAGAAAACAGCACAGCTTCTTCAAGATGGCGGTATCTTTGCCTTTGGTCTTTCCGAAAAAGAACATGGTGCAGACCTTTATTCGAGTGATATGGCATTGACACCTTTAGGGGACGGCAAATATGTTGCCGACGGCGGCAAATACTATATCGGAAATGCAAATGAGGCCGCCCTTGTTTCAACTTTTGCAAAAAATACTGAAACCGATGAATATGTCTTCTTTGCCGTAGATTCAAAACACGAAAATTTCGAATGTGTTAAAAATATTGTAAACTCCCAGAATTATGTCGCTGAATACGCACTCCAAGGATACCCGATTACAGAGGCAGACATACTGTCAAGAGGAAGTGAAGCTTGGGACTCGGCACTCAACACCATAAATGTCGGCAAATATAACCTTGGCTGGGCATCCATCGGTGTCTGTTCACATGCATTTTACGAAGCCATAACACATGCTGCAAACCGCAACCTGTTTAACCACTATGTCACTGATTTTACACATATCAGGCAGCTGTTTACCGATTCATTTGCTCGCATCTGCGCAATGAAATTATTTGCTTTAAGAAATTCAGACTATATGAAATCCGCATCTTCGGAAGACAGGCGATATCTTCTTTATAATCCCATAACAAAAATGAAGGTAACAACACAGGGCGAAGAAGTTGTCGACCTTCTCTGGGATATTATTGCCGCCAAGGGATTTGAAAAGGATATGTATTTTGAAATGGCTGCCATGGAGATCCGGGCGCTTCCAAAGCTTGAAGGAACCGTACATGTGAACATGGCCCTGATTGTAAAGTTTATGGCCAACTATTTTTTCAACCCAGGAAAATTTTCTGAAATACCCAGAAGAGATGACCCTTCCAACGATGATTTTCTTTTTAACCAGGGACCGACCAAAGGTCTCGGTAAAATTCAGTTCCACGACCCCTCCATAGCATACAACAGTATAGATCTTCCGAATGTCAATGTTTTCAAGGAACAGATAGAAATTTTCAAGGAACTTCTAGTGCAGGCCCCGCCTGACAAAGAACAGATAAAGGATATTGATTTTCTTTTAATCATGGGAGAACTTTTCACCCTGGTTCCTTACGGACAATTGATTATCGAAAATTCTAAAATCCTGGATGTTGAAGATGATCTTCTTGATCAAATTTTTGATTTCATTATCAGGGATTTTTCAAAGTTTGCGCTCCAGCTTTATTCCAAGACAAGCAGCACTGAAAAACAAATGGAAATCTGTATGAAGATGATCAAAAAACCTGTTGTTAATACCCAAAGATTTAACAGGGTGTGGGAAAAATACGTCTATTCGCTGAATGGTGAATACGAAATGTCATCTTAGCATCGGATATTGTAGGGGCAGACCTATGTTCCGTGTAGAGACGTTGCATGCAACGTCTCTACATAGACCCCTGTTAACCAGGAATAAAATCAGGCGTTCTGACTTCAACCATTGTTATGGCTTCTTCGGGACATCCAATTGCACACTGCCCGCAACCAAGGCATTTTTCAGCATCAACTTCGGCAATATCATTGTCACCTACTTTAATTGTATCAAACCAGCATCGTTCTTCACATGTTCCACAGGCAGAGCAGAGCTCAGCGTCTATTTCCGGTTTATAACGACTGGGATCACACAAG
>JAFDJC010000225.1 GCA_019307665.1 Deltaproteobacteria bacterium
CAATAAAATCCGGATAAAAAATGAAAAAACAAAAATTACTAACCGTCCTTTTACTTTTCGCTTTGATTTTAGTTAGTCTAAGTATAAGGGCTGCTGCTGAAGAAAGGCCATCAAAGATTCTGATCCTTCCTTTTACTATACATTCAGACAAGGAACTTTCTTTTCTTAAAGATTCTGTCCATGATATGCTTTCCACAAGACTCACAATAAAGGGAAGATGCGAACCTATGAACCGCGGTGCTGCCGACAGATCTGTTGAAGCCTCTGAAGGAGTATCGGATTTAAATCAGGCTGTCTCTATTGGAGAAAAACTTAGTGCAGACTACGTGGTCTTTGGAAGCCTGACAGTATTCGGAGAGAGTATCAGTACCGATGCAAGGCTTGTTGATGTTAAGAAAAAAGCACCGGCAGTTGTCTTCAGCAAAACAGGGGAAAAACGCGGTGATCTGATTTTCCATGTAGGACTTTTTGCAGACAAAATAGAGGAAGAAATTTTTAAACAGCAAAAGCCATCAGCACCCAGGGCCAAAACCCCTGCTCCGTTTTCAAAATATTTTTTTTCCGACTGGAAAAGCAGAAAGTTTGACACAGCAATACGGGGTCTTGCCATAGGCGATGTTGACGGTGATGGCAGCAATGAGACAGTTTTTATAGACAAGAGTAGTGTTTTTGTTTACAGATATATGGACAGAAGATTTAAAAAAATTGGTGAAGCCGGAGGAGATGATTCTCTTCGCTATCTTGGAGTGGATGTTGCTGATGTAAATAAAAACAACAAGGCTGAAATATTTGTAACCACTCTTTCTCCAAATAGTAATCGACCTTCGTCTTTTGTTCTGGAATGGGATGGTTCTGGTTTTGCTATAATCGATAAAGAAATTAATATGTTTTTAAGAGTTTTGAAAGGTTCGGAAAAAACAGGACCGATTCTTATTGGCCAGGAAAAGGCACATTTCCGGGGAGTCTTCAGCAAAAATGGTGTGCATAAAATTGAATGGATTAGTGATTCTGACGGGGGATCTTATGAATCTGCTACCCGCATTACACTTCCAAAAAATGCCAACATCTTCGGATTTACAAAAGGAGATGTGTTAAACGATGGAGCAGATCAGATAGTTTCTTTTGACCGAAGCAGCCGCATCAGGATTTCAAATACTAGTGGATCTGATATGTGGCATAGCGACAATAAATACGGCGGCAGTGATTTACATATCGACATTCCGGATCAGAGTGGCTCAAAGGGCGATTTTGAACGCATGTACTTACATCCGAGGATACATATTGCAGATATCGATTATGATGGAAAGAATGAGGTTATTGCTGTTGCAAATGATGACTTTGCAAACAATATTATGGCAAGAATGAGAAGCTATACCAGCGGCAGAATCGATTCCATGTCATGGAATAATGAAAGCCTTCAGAATGAATGGACAACAGGAAAGATAACCGGATATATAAGCGATTATATTGTTGAGGATATCAATGGCGACGGTGGAGATGAACTTGTTTTTTCTGTTGTTGTAAAAGGCGAGGGGGTTTTCGGAGGCAAAAAAAGCTATATCACAGCAAGAGCCATATCAAACTGATTCAAGATCAAGACGGTTTTAGTCTGTTTTTTTCTACACCTTTAGTCTATTTTCATACACCTTACAGCATACCCCCACACAAAATTCTTGACTTTTATCGCAATTAATAGGATAATTAGCATTAAATCGCCATGAACTAAGAAACATCACACAGTTACAAGAAATTCCAGATTAATTCAAATCGGGTTCAAATCGGCACGAAAAATGCGTTTAAATATTTCGTATCTGTTAGAATTTGTAATTTTTAAAATCACAATAACTTAAAAAAAGTTTGTTTAGAAAAGAGATTAAGAAAGGAGGGATGCCTTAAGGGAATTTTAGTATCAGGTCCGCCTTTTTAGTATACACTAAGATATATAAGAACCAGGTCAACTCTTTTTCGCGCTTAAAAAAGAAAGGCTGCGGAAAAGGAAACCCTCAAAAAGGAGGTGTGTCGTGTTTAAATATTTATCAATACTGACAGCTTGTGTAGCATGTCTGATGTTTACTGTATCCTCTGCATCTGCGCTGGATGCTTCGAATTTTCATATATCAGGCAAAATTCACACGTATGGAAAAGTGCAGGATAACTATCAGACGCCGCTCGATGGACTCTACAATGTCCGGGAAGGCGCTAACTACAGGGAGAATCAGCATTTCAGGGCAAAAACAGTTTTAAACTTCATGTATGGCGAACTGGGTGATGAATGGTTCGGTCTCGCACAGATTGCCATGGACGCAAATGATCCTGACCATGGAGACGCTCTCAATGAAAATGCCAGAGCAATATTCCCCCGCTAGGTCCTCTTGCCACTGCCCCAACAATCACTGCAGCAGGCACAAGTGAAACTGTGTCCGCATTAACAGGATTGGATAATGATCTTCATGTAGAATACAGATTTGATGTTACAGATAATGTTGAACTCGGCGTTTTTTACTATATGGCGAATGCAGAAACCATAGACATTGAATCTTCATTCAGACAGGTTGATGGAACACCTACCGATGATCGTCTGACCGCTATGCTTGGGGGTGATGCAGTCGCCGTAGCGACAGCTGATGCGCTCCTGAGAGGAGTTTGCGAGGGAGTTGCAAAACAATACGAATGGACGGATATGCAATCATATGGTCTGGTTTGCAGGATCTCCTTTTAAGTAATAGCGATTTTTCTTTTTTATTGTAAATATAAACAAAACAAGCCCTGAGCCATTATAATTACGGTTTGGGGCTTGTTTTTCAGCTGATCCTGGCAGAAAGCCTTTTTTCTCCGAAGTTCATGGAAAGTATAACAGCAAGAATACTGAGGATGAGTGCGATAAAGAAAGATACACCTGTCCATGCCCATTCAAAAAATGTTAAATCCCTTTCCTGGAAATTGGCCATAAAAATATTATAAACCGGGCCTGCCTCAAGGATTATGATTAGCGCAATATAGCCTGCAGACAACACCATAAAGAGAAATCCGCCAAAACTCGTAACCGCCTGTGCAGGATTTTCAGATTTGAAATCAGGATAGGCTGCACCAAGGCCAATCCCTGCGGAAACAACAGCCGGAACCATAAAAAAAATGGTAATAACCGAAAGCCCCATCATAAACGGTGTAACGTTTAATAGAAGATTAGTAGCAATGATAAGTATTTCGGTAAGCACGAGAAGCGGGAAAAAATAGATTAGAAATTTTATTCTAAGAATTGTTTTTTTGGTTATCGGCGCGCTGTTTAAAAGCCACCACGCATCTCTTTCAAGGCTTACGGCAGGGAAAGCAAACCTTGCTGTAACCGCTGTTAGGACAAAGGCAGCAAGTCCCATGTTAAGAAAGGAGAGAATGTTTTGGAGATAGACAGTTTTTATGGGGGCTCTTTCAAGGGGAAGGACCGAAAAATTGTAAACATATATTATTACAAGGCCTGTAATTAGAAAAAGCTGGGACCACTGTGTCTGGTCACGGAAAAATATTTTTATTTCTTTTATTGCAACTGCCCATGTTGGACCATTAAAAAAATTAAATCGTCTTTTGCCTGGATTGCTGTGGCTTACACCCCTGACTATAGCTGTCTGAGCCTTTGAGAATCCCCTGTAATAAATTTTATCTGCCAGTATAACACTTAATAAGGAAAGAGCTCCGGTGGAAGTTAAAAGCAGAGAAATATTTAACAGACCTTTAGTAAAATAACAGGAGAGAATTGCTTTTAAACTGTCGTACGCCCATGTTGTTGGATAAAAAGGAGAAGATGGTGTTTTTAACGATCTTAAATAGACAAGGGTTGTTGCAAAAACTTCAGGGTCAACAAGGCGCTCGGGACGCAACATTCTGAAGGAAAGAAAAAGGATAAGGAAAAGTGCAAGTCCAAGAAAGATGAAAATGCTGCGGATTTTTCCTGCAGGAGTTATTATGACTGCGGGCATGACAAGAATTGCGCTTACTGCAGATGCTAATATGGAAAGCAGAAGGAGTGTAAGAAGGGATGCCGGGTAAAACAGCGGGCCTGCCTGATAGACGATTCCGTATGATATGAATACCGGCAGGGTAAACAGGATCATCATCCATGAACTGTCAACACTGCTTTCCATCAAGCGGGCCGTGAATATTTTATAAGCAGGCACAGGGAATGAATGTACAAGCAGAAGATCCCTTGAAAGAAAAAGCTTTGAAAGTGTCGTCAAAATGCTGCTGAACACCAGAAGAGAGAACAAGGTTACAATAATCATGGAAAGCAGTTTAAAGGCAAGAATATCCCCAAGGCCTTCAATACTTTTAAAGTATGAGAGAACCCTTAAAGAAATCGTAAAAATTCCTGCCCAGAATAACAGGCCGATTGCCGCAAAAAAGATGCCGGTTCCTGATTCGGTTCTGTTTTTAATGGAAAGCACCCTTGGTTTTATAAGAGATAGTGTCTTATTCATCAAATAATATCCCTTTGACTCGCTGCTTGTCAGGTCTTATTACGGTCTGGGCATATGTAGCGCGGAACCAGCATGGGCACTTTTTTCCGGTAGTTTAGGTATGCCTCCCCAAAAGACGCGATCATATACCGTTCCTCCATCAGCATTCCGACCATCATCCATGTCGTAAACAGCAGATTGAACAGGAGTCGATCCATTGTAATGTCAGGGCACGACCAGATCATCAGTAAAGAAAAAAAGTAGAGAGGATGGCGGACCCATTGGTAAGGGCCGCGAACCGTGAAATCGAGCTGCTCCGGTTGGGTGCCGCGCAGATAAGATAAAATCGGATTCAGGCCGAATGAGTCGAAGGAACCGAGAGCCATGTTCCCCCAGACAAAGCCGGCAATGGACAGGAAATAACACCCACGTAACAGCCAGTAAAACATACCATCTGCTGCCGCAAATGTGTGGGCTGATTTTTGCCAGAAAAGGACAATGGCCAGCAGCACGATACCTGATGCAATGGTATACAAGGCGCTATGAAATTCTTTTCTGACAAACCGTGACAGCCATTGACGGTAACTTTTTCTCACCATAATGCTGTGCTGAATGAAAAACAGCAGACAGAGGCATGTGTTTAACCCGAGACTCGCAGTTTCACCCAGCCCCAATCGCACCAGGTCAAATGAACCGTGAAAAAGAAACAATCCAAGGGCCATCAAGGAGACCTGACCGATTAGACCGGTGATGATTAGTAAGGTGTAAGCTGCAAACCTTTTTGAGAAGTTATGAATTATGGCCATAATATTTTTTAATTTACCTTTTTTTCAATTCAATCAATTGCTAAACTGTGTACATAAGGTCAAACGCGCCACATAAAAGTTCCGTAACCAC
>JAFDJC010000043.1 GCA_019307665.1 Deltaproteobacteria bacterium
CCACAAAAGGATTGAAGCGCTTTTCCTGTCCTATTGTCGTCTCAGGGCCGTGTCCACAGTGAACCCTGACATCATCCCCAAGTGGAAAAAGCTTTTCTTTAATACTGGATATCAGTGTATCGAAGTCTCCTCCCGGAAAGTCAGTGCGGCCGATGGATCCGGCAAAAAGTGTATCGCCGACAAAAACATGTCCGTCTGAATAAAGAGACACGCCACCGGGTGAATGACCAGGGGTATGAATAACTTTCAGTTCTATATTTCCAAAAGCAATTGTTGACCCGTCGACAAGTTCGATATCAGGCGGCGGCGAATTTTCAGTAGAAAGGCCAAAGCCGGCAGCCGCCTCAGTCAGCATACTCAGCATCGGCGCATCTGCAGGATGAATCATTATTTCGGCACCTGTGGCTTCTTTAAGTTTACGGTTGCCGCCCACATGATCAAAGTGACCGTGAGTGTTTATAATATATTTTACTTTCAGCTTCAATTCCGCAAGAGCAAGCAGAATTCTTTCGGTTTCATCTCCCGGATCAATGACCACGGCCTCCAGTTTCTCCTCACATCCTGCAATAAAGCAGTTTGCCATTATCATTCCTACAGGTAGTTCTTTTATAATCACTTCGTGCTCCTTTTTTTCGCCTGCTCTATTAATTCCACCAGACTTGTAATTTTCGATTTTGGCCTTGCTGTTTCTAGTGCTTTAACATCTTCTTCTGAAAAATTATCTTTCAGGTATGTCAGTATATCAAAAATTTCCCACCAACAGTCTATAACCTTCCAGCATGGCAGCCGGCCATCGCTTCCATAGTCGAGACAGTATTGAAACGTTACCCGGTTGCCAAGTCTGGGGCATCTTTGTTCAAGATTATCGGTGTCGATTGCCATACAACAATTAATATTATCGGCTTTTTAACAGTTCGGGTTTCGGAAAATTTTCAAAAACTTTTTCCGATTCTGCGATTTCCGCCTCAGGCAGCGATATATTTTTCAACTCATTTGAAAAATATTTGTCATAGGCCATCAAATCAAGAAGGCCATGTCCGCTCCAGTTGAAAAGGATTACTTTTTCCTTTCCTTCCTCTTTTGCCTTTCTTGCTTCATCCACAACACAGGCAAGCGCATGAGTCGTTTCCGGAGCCGGGATCAATCCTTCCGATCTTGCCAGAAGAACTCCTGCTTCATATGCATCAAGCTGTGTAATCGCTTTGGGTTCGATAAGTCCTTCTGAAACGAGCTGGCTGACCGTGGGGGCCATTCCGTGATACCTGAGCCCGCCCGCATGAAACGGCGGCGGTACAAAAGTATGTCCAAGGCTGTACATAGGAAGTAGCGGTGTGTATCTGGCAGTATCTCCATGATCATATACAAACGGGGCCTTTGTTAAAGTCGGGCAGCCTGCCGGTTCAACAGGATAGATATCGATCTCTTTTCCGTTTATTTTGTCAAGAACAAATGGAAATGCAAGACCTGCAAAGTTGCTGCCTCCACCCGCACATCCGATTATAACGTCAGGATAGTCACCGGTTTTTTCAAGCTGTTTTTTTGCTTCAAGACCGATAATTGTCTGATGAAGCATTACATGGTTTAAAACACTTCCAAGTGAATACCTTGTGTTTCCTGTTTCATCACTTACAGCCTCTTCGATAGCTTCACTGATGGCTATACCGAGACTTCCCGGAGTATCAGGGTCTTTTTCAAGCGCTTCCTGTCCGGCCTTTGTTTCAGAACTCGGACTTGCAACGCATTTTCCGCCCCAGACTTCCATCATCGATTTACGGTAAGGCTTTTGATCAAAACTTACACGCACCATGAATACTTTACATTCAATGCCGAACAAAGAACATGCAAAGGACAGGGCGCTTCCCCATTGACCGGCACCGGTTTCGGTTGTTATTTTTTTAATCCCGAACTCACGATTGTAATATGCCTGCGGAACCGCAGTATTCGGTTTATGGCTTCCCGGAGGACTCACACTTTCATTTTTAAAATAGATTTTTGCTGGAGTATCGAGAGCTTTTTCCAAAGATAATGCACGAACAAGCGGTGATGGACGCCATATGCGGAGGATGTCGAGCACTTCTTCCGGAATATCTATCCACCTCTCGGTGCTGACTTCCTGTTCAATAAGGTTCATCGGAAAAACCGGTGCAAGCGCTTCCGGAGTGACCGGGTTGCCGTCAGGTCCAAGCGGAGGATTCATTTTGATGTCAGCAAGGATATTATACCATTGCCTCGGCATTTCATCTTCTGCCAAAATTATCTTTCTTGTTGTCATAATCTACTCCTCGTTGTTGTTTTCAAGCATTATACGGATACTGTCAAGAATTCCGTTTATAAAACCCCCGGAATCCTCTGCTCCGAATTTCTTTCCAATTTCTATTGCTTCGTTAATGGAAACTTTTGATGGAATATCCTCACAATATAACATTTCATATACAGCTATACGCATCACATTTCTGTCCACACATGAGATTCTACTGATTTTCCAGTTGCTGGAATATTGTTCAATAAGCGTATCAATCTCTTTCCTGTTCTTTTTTACACCGTCAACAAGACCTTGAAAAAAAGGCAGAACTTTACTGGACGGATTAAAATTCCGGCAAAACAACTCAAGTCTTTCTTCAGAATCGTTTCGGCTCATATCCATATCAAACAGGGCCTGCATGGCAAGCTCCCGCGACTTGCGTCGACTGCCCATGAGCTACTTGTCTAATACCTCTATTAAGTTTGCCATCTCAACAGCTGATATGGCTGCGCTCCAGCCCTTATTTCCAGCTTTTGTGCCGGCTCTTTCAATTGCTTGCTCAATGGTGTCTGTGGTGATGACACCAAAAATTACCGGAATCGAAGATTCCAGGCCGACAACAGCAACGCCTTTTGATACTTCTGCACTGATATAGTCAAAATGGGGTGTTGCGCCCCGGATAACAGCTCCAAGACATATTACGGCGTCATATCGACCGGTATCGGCTACTTTTTTTGCAACGAGCGGTATTTCAAATGAACCCGGGACCTTTACAATGTCAACATCCTTATCATCAGCTCCATTTCGTACAAGTGCATCAACTGCACCACTGACAAGCCGGTCTGTAATAAAATCGTTAAAACGACTCGCAATAATTACAAATTTTTTACCTTCAGCATTCAGGCCTGCTTCAATTATTTTTGGCATTTATTCCCCCCCTGCTTCTTTGGGACTCTTTTTGCTGAAATATCTCAGCATATGTCCCATTTTATACTGCTTACATTTCAGATAGTTTTTGTTGAACTCATTAGGATCAATTTCAATGGGAACCTGTTCAACAACACTTAATCCGTATCCTTCGAGCCCTATCATTTTTTTTGGGTTGTTGGTGACCAGTCTCATTTTTCTGACCCCCAGATCCACAAGAATCTGGGCACCGATTCCATAATCTCTCATGTCGGCTTGAAAACCGAGCTCCTCATTGGCCTCAACAGTATCAAGGCCTCTTTGCTGCAATTCATAAGCTTTCAGCTTGTTGACAAGTCCGATTCCGCGTCCTTCCTGGCGTAAATAAAGAAGAACGCCGCCACCTTCTTTTTCCATCAGTTCCATGGCTTTGTGAAGCTGATCTCCACAGTCACATCGGAGAGAACCGAAAATATCGCCGGTCATACATTCTGAATGAACACGAACAAGCACCGGTTTTTCAGAATCTATCTCCCCTTTTACCAAAGCAATATGAAGAAGATCATCCAATTCGTTTTCATAGGCTATCATCTTGAAATCACCGCCAAATGAAGTAGGAATAACGGTTTCAGCCGCCCGTAAGACAAAAGACTCTTTTCTGATCCTATACTCCACAAGGTCTTCAATGGTGCATATGCCGATACCATGTTCCTCACTGAATTTTTCAAGAGAAGGCATCCTGGCCATTGAGCCGTCATCATCCATGATTTCACAGATTACAGCATGTGGTTTCAGACCTGCAAGACGCGCCAGGTCAACCGACCCTTCGGTCTGACCGACACGCACCATAACACCGCCTTTCCTGGCTCTTAAAGGAAAAACATGACCCGGCTGGACAAGATCATCCGGCTTTGCATCATCTGCAATTGCCGTCAGAATGGTTTTGGCCCTGTCAGCAGCTGAAATACCGGTCGTTACCCCGTGCCGCGCCTCAATGGAAACCGTAAAGCCGGTTTGATACTGAGATGTGTTGTCATTAACCATCATCGGCAGCCCCAGTGAATCTATTTTTTCTCCTGTCATCGCAAGGCATATCAGTCCACGGCCATATTTTGCCATGAAGTTGATGATATCCGGCGTAACTTTCTCGGCGGCAATGGTAAGGTCTCCCTCGTTTTCACGATTTTCATCATCGATCAGAATTACCATTTTCCCTTCATTTATATCTTTAGTTGCTTTATCTATACTTATCAGTGGCATTTTTCAAACATCTCCTTAAATCTTTTATTTCAAAAAACCGGTCTTGGCCAGAAATTCGATATCAATTTTTGTTTTCTTTGACTCCGGTGCTTCAGTACCTGTTGAACTTTTCTGAATAAACCGTTCAACATATTTTCCGATCATATCTGTTTCAATATTTACGGTTTCACCCACCTTTTTAAAACCCACCGTTGTAAGGCTTGCCGTATGCGGAATAATACTCACATCAAAACCGTTTGATCGACAGTCATTGATTGTCAAACTTATCCCGTCAACAGCCACGGACCCCTTGCGTATCATATAGCGGGTCATTGATTCCGGAATACTGAATGAAACAATAATCGCATTTCCAAGATTTTGTCTGCTTTTTATCGTTCCTGTTCCATCAATATGTCCGGAAACAAGGTGTCCGTCCAATCGACCGGAAAGGCTAAGGGCTCGTTCCAGGTTAACCCGTTCTCCGACTTTGGCATGGCCCAGATTGGTTAATGAAAAGGTTTCAGGCGCCACGTCCACTTTAAACCGGCTTCCTTCAACCTTAACAACAGTAAGGCATGCACCGTTTACAGCTATACTGTCACCTGTTTTTGTATCGCCAAGATCAAATTCAGCGTTAAACGAAAAACAGCTTCCCTGACCCGATGACTGTATGCCGGTAATTGTACCGAGCCCTTCTATTATTCCCGTAAACATTGAGAGTCTCGTAAAGTCAAAATTAGTTTATATAACCCTCTATCATTACATCATCATCAAACAATTTAACACGTATATCTTTTATCTTTATGCCCTGGTCAATCGTATCAGGCCCTGGTCCCCGAAAGATCGGTACGCCATCATCTCCGCCGAGTATTTTCGGAGCATAAAAAAAATATATCTTATCGACTACTCCTGCACCAAGAGCCGAAGCAGACACACGGCTTCCGCCTTCTATCAGTATGCTGGTTATGCCTTTTTCACCTAGGACCTTCATCAAGGCATCAATGTCGATCAGCCCATTCTCTTCATCCAGTTCTACTATTTTTGCCCCTTTTTTTTCAAGAATCGTTTTTTTTGTTTCCAAACATTTACATCCGGTAACAATGATCGTATCAGCACCTGAATTGAGATTGAGTATTTTTGCATCTTCATCAATCGACAGTTTTGAGTCGAGTATGATTCTTATCGGATCCCGCCCGTCAAAATTATCCAGTCGAACAGTCAAAGAAGGGTCATCCGCAAAAACGGTACCGATGCCGACCATGACAGCATCAGCATTATGTCGAAGCCGGTGAACAAATCGCCTTGATAAGGAGTTTGTAATCCATTGTGAATTTCCAGTCCGAGTTGCAATTCGCCCGTCTAGAGTTGCTGCACACTTTAAAATTACAAACGGTCGACCGGTCAGTGAATGCTTGATAAAACTTTCATTCATTTTTGCAGCTTCATCTTCACATACACCGGTTACGACATCGATGTTTTTTGTTTTTAAAAAATTACCTCCCCCGCCATTCACGTTTGGATTCGGATCCTTCATGGCAAAAACGACACCGGTAATGCCTGCATCAAGAATTTTTTTAGTGCATGGTGGTGTCCTGCCTTCATGATTACATGGCTCAAGTGTTACATAAAGCATCGCTCCCCGTGCAGATTCTCCCGCATCGTCTATGGCCAAAACTTCTGCATGGGCTTCACCGGCCTGTTTATGCCATCCCTTACCGATAACTTTTCCATCCTTAACGACAACAGCGCCCACCATTGGATTGGGGGATGTGTATCCAATTCCTTTCTCAGCTAATGTCAGAGCCATTTTCATGTAGTTGACATCAAAATTCATTTTTTGCCATTTAAAAGTGTTTTCAATTCATCCACAAAATCATTTACATCCTTAAATTCACGGTAAACAGACGCGAATCTGACATAGGCAACCGCATCCAGCTCCTGAAGTTTGTCCATAATTTTGTTACCGATGACGCGAGACTCAATCTCCTTTTCTCCAGTTTCCCTCAAGTCTCGTTCAATTTCATCAATAAACTCTTCAATAACATTTACGCTTATTTTACGTTTTTCGCAGGCTCTGAGCATTCCCGAACGGACTTTTTCCCGGTTGAAGACTTCTCGCCGGCCGTCCTTTTTGATGAGCATAACAGGAATTTCTTCAATATGTTCATAAGTTGTAAATCTTCTTTTACATTTGGAGCATTCCCTTCGTCGCCGTATAACATGGCCGTCTTTACTTAACCTGGAATCGATGACCCTGTTATTAGGATCGCCACAGAATGGACATTTCATGACTTTTCTCCCTGTGTTTGTTTGTCAAGTCTCATTAGTTGAATATCCGCTTCTTTCAGCATATCTTCAGACATACTGTCTGCATACCCCTCAACATAATATATGTTTCTGATGCCCGCATTAATAATCATTTTAGCACATATGAAACATGGCAGATTTGTGCAGTAAAGAGTAGCTCCTTTTATGGAAACGCCATGAAAGGCCGCCTGAATAATCGCATTTTGCTCTGCATGAATACCACGGCAAAGTTCATGCTTCTCACCGGAAGGCACATTAAGTTTTTCCCTAAGGCACCCGACTTCACTACAATGCGTAATATTAACCGGCGCCCCGTTATAGCCGGTCGAAAGAATACGCTTATCCTTAACAATCACAGCACCTACCGCTCTTCTAAGGCATGTTGAACGCTTTGCCACCAGCCTTGTAATATCCATAAAGTAGGTATTCCATGATGGTCGATCTTCATTCCCTGGCATAACCGGTTAATCCTCTATTCCTACATAAATTGGAAACGCTTCACACAGTTCAACAACCTTTTTGCCTGTTTCTTTGATTACATTTTCGTCTTTGCTGTTTTTCAATACAGCTACAATCAGCTTGGCTATAGTCTCCATTTCCCGGACACCCATTCCCCTCGATGTCAAAGCTGGTGTTCCAAGGCGTATGCCGCTTGTTATAAACGGACTCTGTGTGTCAAACGGTATAGTGTTTTTATTTGCCGTAATTCCGGCACGTCCAAGCGCAGCCCCGGCATCTTTTCCTGTAATATTCAGACTGGTCAAATCAGCGAGCATCATATGATTATCGGTCCCTCCCGACACCAAATTAACGCCTTCCGTTGTCAAATGCTTGGCAAGGGCCTTTGCATTATCTACAATGTTTCTCTGGTAAACTGCAAATGATTCTTGCCCTGCCTCCATGAAAGCAACCGCCTTGGCTGCAATAACATGCATTAAAGGCCCTCCCTGAATTCCCGGAAAGATTTCTTTATTCAGTTTTTTTGCAAAGGCTTTTTTAGCAAGAATCAAACCGCCGCGCGGGCCTCTCAGGGTTTTGTGCGTAGTTGATGTAACGAAATCGGCAAACGGGATCGGTGATTGATGAACACCGCCGGCAACAAGACCAGCAATGTGAGCCATATCAACCATTAAATAGGCCCCGACTGATTTTGCGATATCGGCAAACGCCTTGAAATCCAGAATGCGGGAATATGCACTGGCACCGGCAACTATCAGTTTTGGCCTGTGTTTTTCTGCCAGATAAGCAACTTCATCATAATCGATGATTCCGGTTTCTTTTTGAACACCATAATGGGCAAAATTGAAAAGCCGCCCTGAAAAACTGACAGGACTTCCATGGGTCAGGTGTCCTCCATGTGACAGGTCCATCCCAAGAATGGTATCACCGGGATTAAGAATCGCAAAATATACAGCCATATTCGCCTGTGAGCCTGAATGCGGCTGAACATTTGCAAATTCCGCCTCAAAAAGATCTCTGGCTCTGGCAATGGCCAGGTTTTCGGCAACATCCACATATTCACAGCCGCCGTAATATCTTTTATCAGGATATCCTTCGGCATATTTGTTTGTGAGCACACTGCCCTGAACCGCCATAACTGCCGGGCTGACAATGTTTTCAGAGGCAATAAGTTCCAAATTGTTTTTCTGTCTGTCAATCTCCTGAAGAATCACATCTGCAATTTCAGGATCAATTTCACGAACACACTTAATGTTCAATTCCCTTTTCCCTTTCACTTTTCTAAATCATATCAAACTTATCGAGCCGCGCCTGATGCCTTCCGCCTTCGAATCCGGTTTCAAGCCAGGTTTTTACTATTTCTATGGCAAGTGCCTCTCCGGTAACCCTGCCCCCCATCACCAGAATATTGGCATTATTGTGCAGCCTGCTCATCCTTGCTGAAAAAATATCTCCACAGAGCGCAGCCCGTACATGTTTAAACCGGTTTGCAACCATCGACATTCCGAGACCGGTACCGCAAATCAGGATTCCCCGTTCAAACTCTCCTGATGACACAGCGCCGGCTACTTTAATTCCAAAGTCGCTATAATCGACTGATTCAAGGCCACTGGTTCCTGCGTCTGTCACCTCTATGCCGGCATCTGATAAAAATTTTTTAACTGTCTCTTTCATAGGAAAAGCGGCATGGTCGCTTCCTATTATAATAGGGGTTCCGCTGTTCTCCATTGTTTTTCCTTATATCATCCATAAAAGTTATAGGGTGGTACGCCCGGCTGGATTCGAACCAGCGGTCTTCAGCTCCGGAGGCTGACGCCTTATCCTCTGGGCCACGGGCGCACGATGAAACTTTTTAATACTCACTACAGGCCTCGAAAAAATTGACGGGCCATCACTGTAAAACCTTTATCCGTGCGCAATTCACCAAAATTAGACGCTCTTAGCGTGGCCCAGACAACTAATTTACTATACAGTTATGAGGTCTGTACTATATAAATTTATTTTAAATAATTGATAGTTAGAGTTAAGTCAACCTTCATATTTTAATGTTTTCAGGGCCATTTCCCGAAAAGCAGGTTTAACCATTTGCAAACGTAATAAATTCAGGGATTGATCCGGATTGGAAAGTGAAAAAGCTATTTTTTAATCAATTTTTGGGTAGCTTTGTTATGATATACTCCCAAAAAATAATTGTCGCTCGACAAAAGACTTCACAGTAAAAAAGGTTAATGAAATATCAGCCTATAAACATGTCATCATATTTTTTCGCCAACCCATACCCTGACCATACCCATAAGGGCTGTTTCCTCTCGAATAATACGAAGATCGATTTTTCTGAATAGACCGGGGACTCCGCCATCTTTTAAGTAGGAGCGAAACAAATGGTAATGAGGTATTCCTCCCACCACCCTTTCTATTAGGTGCATACATCCAGAGAGAAAAAGGCCTGGAGATACTGCATAATCAATTATGATTAGGCGCTTTGACACCCGGACCATCTCATTTAAAGCGGGAATCCGAAGCTTAGTATTCATTTCGTGTAGCACCATCGTCATGGTAGTTAAATCAAATTCGTTGTCATCAAACTGACTCAAATCGTCTGCGTTGGCAAGTTCAAATGACAAATGATCGATTCCTTTTTTCGCTTGCTGTTTAAGGGCAAAGGCAATCATTTTGTTTGACAAGTCAATTCCAACACCTGCTTTAATTTTGTGTGACATTCTTAACAGCTGATAGCCAGTCCCGCATCCTACATCAAGAACTTTGGTGTTTTCAGGGACCAAAGTGCAGATCAGATCACGCATGTTATTGCTAAAAGGATCAAAAAGTTTGTTATAAAGAAATCCTGAGTAAAAATCATTTTTAGGAATCAGGTTGTTCGATGGCATTTTTTCTCCTCTAAAATTAAGGCATAAGTCTTTGCTTTTTTAATAAACGAGTATATGCGGGGTGCTTATGTGTCAATAAGTTTATTTCTTTATTAGGGTGCGTGATCTTTACCACTTCGTTGCTGACGGGTAACCAGGGCCTGTCTTGGATTAACCAGGATTACCCATTGAAATTTGACTCTATAGTTAGTTTAAGCTATTGAATACAAAATGTTTTTATAGTTCTATGCATTTTTTATTTGTATGTAAAACTATCATGATCTTGAAAGGAATAAGGTCTGCCTTATGTTTATGTATGTGTTTTCTATTGTCCTAATAGTCGGATCGAATATCATTTATAACATTTGCCAAAAATCCACACCGGTAAAAGCCAACCCGTTTCTTGCATTATTAGTTACCTTTCTGACAGCAGCCATTCTGATGGGCATTGCATTAATCTTCCAGGCATCAGGTAGTGTCACCCTCCGGTCTTTGAAAGAACTGAATTGGACCAGCATAGTCCTTGGTTTTGCAATTGTAGCCTTGGAGTTGGGCTATCTGATGGCGTACCGGGCCGGATGGAATATCAGCGTAGGATCGTTGGTTGCCAATATTGCATTGGCTCTTGCACTGATTCCAGTGGGAATATTCCTGTACCATGAGAGTTTTGAACTCAACAAGGTGCTTGGCGCAGCACTTTGCGTCGGCGGATTGATCTTGATCAATATCAAGTAACGCTTTCAATAATCGACCGGACACTTTTATCTTAGCATATTCAGCTTTTGATTTTGGTTCGGTAATCATGGTAACTACGGATTCAGATTTCTATCTAAATCTCTGGAACCAATCACACGCAACCAGCAATCCTAATTCGTGTGAGTTTTGATTGTCATATCGCAAAATTTTTAGATATATGATAAGAATCATTTCACCAACTATATTACAATATGTTGTATTAATAAATTGGATGTAAATCACTGAGTGAAAGTGAAAACTTGATATGGAAAAGGCATTTGCTGTTTATTCAGTTATTAATTCTATTCTGACAATAAAGGGAGGAGCTTATGAAAGAAAAAACAACATCACCATCTCTTCAAAATCCATCGATGTTTGAAGGAAAGACCCTTTCCAGACGGGAGTTTATGGAAAAGCTCGCGTTGGGTGGCGGCGCACTGGTTCTCCTTTCCGGATGCGCCCGATTGGCTGCTCCTGGTCCAGGTATTGAAGCAGGTAAAAAGGTTTATACATTCATTGCCGTGGATTATACGAAATGCACGGGATGTCGCACCTGTGAAGCGGTTTGCGCAGCATCCAATCATCCGCTGTTCAGGGACAGCAGTTATCAATCCGATCTGGGAAATCCGGTAATGTCCAATATCCGGGTTCATTCCTTTAATCCGGATGTCGATGCACCGGTAACATGTGCGAGGTGCGAGGATACACCCTGTGTCAATGCCTGTCCTGTGGATCCGGACCCGAAAACCGGCCGCAGGGCGTTATTTCAGGATGAAAAATTAGGCGTCATCACCAATGACCCCGAGCGATGCATTGCTTGCGGCAATTGTGTGGAGGCCTGTGCGGAATCAAGCGTCGGTATTCTGGCTCAGCATCCAGAGACGAACCGTCCCATGCGCATGTGCACTTTGTGTGATGGAGATCCCCAGTGTGTCAAGCATTGTCCCTATGAAGCAATATCCATACTTCGGGTTAATGCGGATTACCCATTCTACCGCATGTCACCGGAGGATATTGCCATAAAATTGAATAAACGCTGGTATGATTTAACAGCATAAGGAGGACAATATGAACGCACAACTGTACGGATACCATAAGGTTTTGTTGGACATCAACCTGACCACTGGTGATATAAAGAAAACTCCCATCCCCAGAGAAAATATTGAAAATTATATCGGCGGACGAGGCCTGGGTATGAAAATTCTGTGGGACAGATTGAAAGAACCGGGCATCAGTGCCTTTGCACCGGAAACCCCGCTGATGTTCATGCCCGGACCGTTTTCCGGTTTTCCTATTCCGTCGGCATCCCGGACTTGTGTAGTAACCAAGTCGCCTTGTACTTCACCTGTCGTGTCATCCCAGCCCCATGCGTCCACGGTCAGTTATTCAAACATAGGTGGATTTTTTGGACCCGAAATCCGATTCGCCGGATATGACGGCATTGTGATCACCGGAAAAGCAAAGCATCCTGTTTATATTGTCATTGAAGATGATCATGTGGAAATTCGGGATGCAGGGAAATACTGGGGAATGAAGACCGATGAGTTGGATAAGACTCTGAAAAAAGATCTGAACAATGAGCGCTTTCAAACGGCCTATATCGGACCAGCCGGTGAAAACCTGGTTGCCTATGCCTGTATCCTGCATACAGCCGCCCGTGCCGCAGGTCGGGGAGTTGGAGCAGTAATGGGATCGAAAAAACTAAAGGCCATTGCCGTACGAGGGACCGGCATGCCCCATATCGCGGATCATAAACAATTCAGCAGTGCCTTGAAAGATGCCAGAGCTACAACCACAGGCCTAATAGACGGCTTAAAAACCGGTATACTCAGAAACTGGGGCACCTCATATGCTCTTCAATCCATCAGCGATAATGGGTTGATGGCAGTTAAAAACTATCGTGAAGGGACGTTTACGGAAATCGAGAAAATCAATGGCGAAACAGCCAGGAAAAAGGCATGGGTGAGGGATTTTGCCTGTTACTGCTGCCCCCTGTCCTGCAAAAAAAGCGGTGCCGTAAAGAATGGTCCCTATAAATCCATTGTCCACGACGGTCCGGAATACGAGACCGGTACCATGTTCGGCTCCAATTTAATGATTTCCGATTTTGAGGGTTTGATGAAGGCCATTTATGACGGCGATGATCTGGGTATGGACATCATTTCCGCGGGCAATGTCATCGGCTTTCTAATGGAATCCTATGAAAAGGGGATGGTCACAAAAGAGGAGCTGGACGGGATTGACCTGAAATGGGGAAATGTAGATGCGGTTTTAAAAATGATCCACAAAATTGCCTATCGAGACGGGATCGGTGATCTCGCTGCACAGGGAGTGAAAGCGGTATCTCAAAAAGTGGGTCAGGGGAGCGAGGCCTTTGCTATCCATGTCAAGGGACTGGAGTTTGCAGCTCATAATATCCATGCCAACCCATCGAGAGCACTGTGTTATTCTGTGGCAAACCGGGGGGCCTGTCATTTAAGCGGAGATAATATCTCCCACCAGAATATGATGGCAGCTACCGATTCCCTGGGCCTCTGCGCCTTTGCTACCGATTTTAACCAGCCGCTTATACCAGGCATCGGAAAAAACCTGATGGCAAATCTTTTGACAGCAATTACCGGCTTGGACTGGGATGAAGATCGGTTTGCCGAGGCGGGGGAACGAGTCTACACACTGGAGAAGATGTTCAACTACCGGGAAGGGTTTCGCAGGAAAGACGATCAGGTGCCGGATCGTTTTTTTACGGAAGCGTTAACGGTGGGAGACGAAAAGGGAGCCGTGTTAGATAAGGAAGAGTTCAAAATAATGATGGATGAATACTATGCGGAACGCAACTGGGATCCTGTAACAACAAGACCGGAAGATAAAAAACTATCTGAATTGGGACTCAACTTTACTACCTAAAACTGACCCAATTATAAAAAGAGAATTTTTATAAAATGCCGGCCAATGTGCTTGGTGTTAAAAATTCATCTTTTCCCGGCAAATCAGCACTCAAACAAGATGCGTCATTGTTGTGCATTGCTAACTAGGGGGAGCCTAAATTATAATAGCTTTATTCCATATTTAACTATAAAAGATAAATCTTAACAATATTGTCACAGAAGCACTTGAAAAATATCTATCACACACGAACAGCTCTTAGCAGTTTTCCTTCTAATATCATAACAAAAATGAACTCCTATTGTTGTCCGGACCACTATATAAAATAAAAAAGTCCGGTCATATTTTAACCCATCCTCGTTCAATGGCTTCCATTGTCTCCCCAACAAGATAAAGCGACCCTGCAATGCAAACAGCATCCTCAGCAGATGCTGTTTCGACTGCGTATTTTACGGCTTCCGGCACATCAGGAATAATCCTGACATCAGAAACCATACTTTTTGCAACAGGATACAACTTTTCGGGCGCAAGACTTCGATCGATTTGAGGCCGAGTTAGAATCACCTTTGAACAATGGGGCAAAAGATGACGCAGCATTGTTTTGTATGACTTGTCATCAAGTATTCCGGTAACCAGGGTCAGGTTTCTGTCCTTAATGTTTTCAGATAAAAATTTTGAGAGATTTTTTACGGCTGCAATGTTATGTGCGCCGTCAATCAGGATAAAAGGAGAAGTGGAGACTATTTCAAGCCTTCCCGGCCATATATTGTTTTCAAGCCCTTTTCTGATACTTTCAAGCGTGATGTTCTGATTATTATTTTTACCTGTA
>JAFDJC010000044.1 GCA_019307665.1 Deltaproteobacteria bacterium
TTGAATTCGGCAACATATTCATCTCAACCCTGTCGATCCGTTTGCACCAAAAAAAGAATAGTCGGTACGATATGTATAGTAGCTTCTTTTATGAAATCCAAAATGGACAATTCCAAAAGCTAATCCACACTTTTTCAAAACACTATATATAGTGGCAGACTCTTTTTAATCAATTTCTTCAAATAATGAACCAGCGTTATAGGATTAGTAGTCCTTACCACTACGTTGCTAAATTTATACGATTATTGCAAAAATAATAAAAATCGAATATGAAATTCAAAACTATTATCGACTTATATAATTTTTCCGAATTTAAATACGACAATTAGGCCGCCTAATCTATGATAGCGCGGCACGGCGTGATTTTCAATTACTTAAATAAAGGAGTAGGAAATGACATTAACAAAAAAACTAGGTGCAGAATTAATTGGTACATTTTGGCTTGTACTCGGAGGGTGTGGTAGCGCTGTTCTTGCCGCTGCATTTCCAGATGTCGGTATTGGTTTATTGGGTGTTTCTTTGGCTTTCGGGCTTACTGTATTAACAATGGCCTTTGCTGTTGGTCATATATCTGGTTGCCATCTCAACCCTGCTGTTTCGATTGGCCTTTGGTCAGGTGGAAGATTTCCAACTGCTGAACTTGTCCCTTACATCGTTGCACAAGTCGTGGGTGGCCTTGCTGGGGCAGCAGTGTTATATGTTATTGCTACTGGACAAGCAGGTTTTGATGTAACATCTGGCTTCGCATCGAATGGCTATGGAGTGCATTCTCCTGGTGGGTATAGTATGACTGCCGCGATAGTAACTGAAATAGTTATGACCTTCATGTTTCTAATAATTATTTTGGGTGCAACAGATAAACGCGCACCACAAGGTTTTGCTCCTATAGCTATTGGTCTCGGCCTCACCCTTATTCACCTCATTAGCATTCCCGTTACTAATACATCAGTTAATCCAGCAAGAAGCACTGGTGTTGCAATATTTCAAGGAGACTGGGCAGTATCTCAATTATGGCTTTTTTGGCTTGCTCCTATCGTAGGCGCTATTTTGGCTGGGATTGTCTACCGATGGTTTGAAGCTGAGAAAAATGTCTAACAAGGCAAATGCACTTGGACAGCAAAAAGCGCCGCTCGTTCATCACTCTGCTTTTTGCTGCCGGTGATTTGCGACGTGCAGTAGTGCTTGTAACTATTGCCCTTAAATTTCTCAGTTTTGAGTTTTTCCTTTTAGGTTCAGTAGTTCCTATCTTTACCGACCATGTTTTTTTTGTAGAGACGTTGCATGCAACGTCTCTACGGATTTATCATCTGAGCATTTTTTGCACCTCTGCCGATGGAACTAAAGTTGTAGGTTGAATGTAATGAAACCCAACAATGCGTGGGTCGCGCTTCGCTAAACCCAACCTACACTTTTGGTTCGGTAATCATTGTAACTACCAAACAAAGAAGATCAAAAAGCTGCACTTTTTTCAAACACACCATCTTGTGGCTTAGCATTTAAAAACATACTCAAAAAAGTGCAGATTAGACCATATAATCTTTTTCAGGTTGATAAAAATACAAAGGAGAAGCTAAATATCGCGTTTGAATATTTATCAAGCGACAATTATTATTGAGTCAATGATCATCGCATTTTCTTCACTTTTTATCCTGAAGCAGATCCGGAAATCAGGGTCGCAGAACTGGTCGAGGAACACGTTCGCCCCTTTCTTGATGCACAATTTCAGAAAAAGCGTGACAATTTGCTTTTTTTTGATACAGTTCTTTCATTATCGCATCCACGGCATAGGAGGGCCTTATCCGGTATCGAGGCAAAAGAAATAAAACCTCAAACCGCCCTGGATAACTGAAAAGAGGATTCGGAAGTGAATATATTTGTCTCAGGGGGAACAGGTTTTGTTGGAACATATCTGTCCGAATACTTATTAACTCAAGGCCATCATGTCACAGCCATAGGAACTTCAGAATCACATCCGCTTGAAGGCAGGGAACGTTTCACATTTATTTCTGATGATACTAGCCGGGAAGGCAGGTGGCAGGATTCTTTTCAGGATATGGATGCTGTGATAAACCTTGCCGGCAGAAATATTTTTCGTTTTTGGACACAAAAATACAAGTCTTTGATGTATGACAGTCGCGTACTGACAACCCGCAATATTGTAAATGCTCTGCCGGAAAAACGGAACGTAATATTCCTCAGCACTTCCGCAGCGGGTTACTATGGAAGTCGGGACGACGAAAAGCTTGATGAGACTGTTGGCCCTGGAGATGATTTTCTTGCACGCTTATGTAAAGACTGGGAAAAGGAAGCGTTCCGTGCTGAAGAGAAAGGGACTCGGGTTGTGACCATGCGTTTTGGAGTCGTGCTGGGAAGAGACGGGGGTGCTCTGGCAAAAATGATTCCTGCCTTCAAGTGTTTTGCCGGCGGCCCTCTTGGAAATGGCATGCAATGGTTTCCATGGATTCATATGGACGACTTGATTTCAGCCATCCATTTTTTGATTGACAACCGGGAAGCAAACGGGCCAATGAATTTTTGTGCCCCCGGTCCTGTCCGGCAGCGGAATTTTGCAAAAGCCCTTGTCAACGCTTTACACCGCCCTTCATTCTTACGCACTCCGGCATTCGTCCTTCGGACGTTCATGGGCGAACTCGGTTCATCCCTGCTCGGAAGTCAACGGGTATTCCCGAGAAGGCTATTGGATGAAGGATTCGTATTTCAGTATCATGAAGTAAAAGATGCGCTTCATAATCTAATCGGCTGAAAAGTAAACAATAGATGAAAAATACAAAAAAAGAAAAACTACAGGCTTTATACAAAGTTTTTAGAGAAAGTGACAACGTTCTGATGTTGATCAATGCTGATCCTGATTCGATGGCAAGCGCCCTGGCGGTAAAAAGGCTTTTATGGAGAAAAGTCTCCTCTGTTACCATATCTAATATCAATATCGTGGCCCGTCCTGATAATATTGCAATGATGCGCCTTCTTAATATCAAAATGGTTCATGTAAATGATATCATCCTTGATCATTACAATGATCATTACAATCGTTTTGTGATCCTGGATTCCCAGCCGAATCATCATGATTCTTTCACGAAATTCAAGTATGACGTGGTGATAGACCATCATTCCGACACCGGTTATGCTGCCACGTATTCAGACATAAGGCCTGAATACGGGGCAACTGCCAGTATACTAACCGAATATCTCAGATCCGCCAGGATAAAACCTTCCGTCAAGCTGGCAACAGGGCTTTTTCATGCTATTAAGACAGACACATGTAATTTTGAGCGAAAAGCGATAATTGAGGATATGCAGGCATTCCAATTTCTTTTCAGGCGTGCAAATTTGCATCTTGCAAGAAAGATCGAGCAGTCCGAAGTCAGGTTCACTAACCTTAAATACTATAATAAAGCGCTTTCTGAAAAAGTCATGCGAAAAGGAAAACTGTTTTCACATATAGGAATGGTTGACAATCCCGATATCTGTGTCAATATAGCGGATTTTTTTATGAGGGTTGAATCGGTTCAGTGGAGTATAGTCTCAGGACTATATAATGAAACCCTTATTATAATTTTCAGAAATGACGGCATAAGGAAAAACGCCGGGAAGGTATCATCGGAAAGTTTTGGAGACATAGGAAGCGCCGGAGGGCATAAAAGTGCAGCCCGTGCTGAAATTCCCGTGATGGCCTTTAAAAAAGCAGTCAAACCATATAATGCTCAAAACATATTAAAATGGATCATGAAAAAAGTTAACTAAGCATCCGGTTAATTAAACATCTGGCGAATAACATACGGCAAGATTCCTCCATGACGATAATACTCAACCTCGGCAGCGGAATCTATCCGGGTTTTAACCGTAAACTTATTGTGCTGTTTCTCCTCTTTGTATGCCGTAACAGTTAACTCCCGGTTGGGAGACAGCCCTTTGCTGATGCCTTCAACATTAAGTACTTCATCACCATTTAATCCCAGGGTCTCTGCATTTTGACCCTCTTTAAACTGGAGTGGCAGAACACCCATGGCAACTAAATTACTCCGGTGAATCCGTTCAAAGCTTTCTGCTATTACTGCCCTCACACCCAGCAAAAGGGTTCCTTTTGCCGCCCAGTCCCTTGAACTGCCGGTGCCGTATTCTTTGCCGGCGATTACAACAAGCGGTATATTTTCATCTTTATATTTCATGGCCGCATGGTATATGGAAAGCGTCTCTTCTGTGGGAAAGTACTTTGTCCATCCTCCTTCTTTACCGGGGACCATTTGGTTTTTGAGCCTTACATTTCCAAAGGTCCCCCTCATCATGACTTCATGGTTCCCCCGACGTGACCCAAAAGAATTAAAATTATCCTCCTCCACCTGGTTATCAAGCAAATAATTTGCTGCCGGGCTGCTGCCGGGAATAACGCCTGCCGGTGAAATGTGATCCGTTGTAATAGAGTCCCCCAAAAATGCCAGTACTCGTGCTGATTTAATATCATCAATGTCCGGAATTTTTAACGTCATATTCTGCAAAAAGGGCGGTTCTTTAATATAGGTCGATGTTTCTTCCCATGCATACCGGTCGCCCGCTTTGACCGGTAGTTCCTTCCAGTTATCATCTCCGTCAAAAACATTTTGATATTGTTTTTCAAACATAGACGGCGATAGAAAGTTCATTGCCTGCTGAATTTCTTCCTGTGCCGGCCATATATCCCTTAAAAAGACCGGCTCGTTATTGGGATCATGTCCGAGGGGTTCTTTTTCCATGTCAATGTTTACTGTGCCTGTCAGGGCATAGGCGACGACCAGCATTGGAGATGCCAGGTAATTAGCGCGGGTCAACGGATTGATTCGGCCTTCGAAATTCCGATTACCACTAATGACCGACGCCACCACAAGATCGGTTTCCTGAACAACCTTTGCAACGTCCGAATATAAGGAGCCGCTGTTTCCGATACAGGTGGTGCAGCCAAAGGCAACCGGATGAAAACGAAGGGCTTTTAAATAGGGTAAGAGTCCTGATGCATCCAAATAATCTGTCGCAACTTTTGAACCCGGTGCAAAACTGGTTTTGACCCATGGCCTGACCTGCAGGCCCGATTCAACAGCATTCTTGGCCATAAGCCCTGCCCCGATCAGAACAGAGGGGTTGGAGGTGTTCGTGCAGCTTGTGATGGCGGCAATTACCACAGATCCATGATCCAAAGTAAAACTCAGATATGGCCGGTTGATCCGGGGGCCTTCTTCATGAGACGGCTTCCGAAATACGACCTTTTGATTCAATTTCATTGGATCGACTAACGCGCCGCCTTCTCCTTCCCACATTCCATCCCTGACAGCGCCGCATGGCGTCTTGCAGTATGTGGTATTCAAATCATCCACAAAAGATTGCTTAACACGCTTCAAAGGGATTCTGTCCTGCGGCCGTCGAGGGCCGGCCAGAGCAGGCTCGACCTGGCTGAGGTCCAGGTTAAGGGTCTCTGTAAAGCCGGGTATTGCCGATGTGTCAGGCCGGAACATTCTCTGTTCTTTAAGATAATGCTCTATGAGACGGATTCGCTCATCAGACCTGCCTGTAAATTTTAAATAATTCAGTGTTTCTTCATCCACAGGGAAAAAACTCATTGTGGCGCCGAATTCAGGCGTCATGTTTGCAATTGTGGCCCGGTCAGGCAATGTCAATTTGTCTAATCCATTTCCAAAAAATTCGACAAATTTTCCTACAACCCCTTTCTCTCTCATCATCTGTGTTATGAATAAAACCAGATCTGTGGCGGTTGCATTTTCGGGCAACCGGCCGGTCAGTTCAAACCCGACGACTTGAGGCGTCAGCATGTAATAAGGCTGACGCAGCATGACAGCTTCTGCTTCAATACCCCCGACACCCCACCCGACAACACCAATGCCATTGATCATTGTGGTGTGGGAATCGAGTCCGACAAGCGTGTCGGGAAACGCGAATGTTTCACCCCTATGGGATATGCTCATTACAATCTGTGCCAGATATTCCAGGTTCACCTGGTGACATATTCCGGTTGCCGGCGGCACAACGTTGAAATTCGCGAAGCTGTCTTGTCCCCACTTTAAAAAAGAATACCGTTCTCTGTTTCGCTGGAATTCTTTCCTGGAATTAAACTCAAAGGACTGCTCGGTACCGAAGCGATCCACCTGAACAGAATGATCGATCACGAGATGGGCCGGTATGTCAGGGTTGATTAATGTTGGGTCGCCGCCTAAACGGGCAAGCGCATCACGCATGGCGGCAAGATCCGCAATCGCAGGGACACCGGTAAAATCCTGCATTAATACTCTTGCCGGCATGAACGGCACCTCTTTTTTAGTGTCAGTATCCGGTAGCCAATTGCTTAATGCTTCAATGTGATCTCTATGTATACGTTTTCCGTCTTCGTGACGAAGCAGATTCTCCAACAGAATCTTTATACTGACAGGAAGCTTTTTTAAATCAAAATTCAACTTCTCCGCCAGTTTCACCAGGCTGAAATAGCTGTATGTTTGGTTACCAATGCTGAATTCGGACTTTGTCTTAAAGGTGTCGATGCTCTCCATGATAACCCTCTTTTTGATTATTTCCAATTCCCGTCAAGGCATATGCGTTTACTTCAATTCACCGTACAGAGCCGCCAGAAGCTGATCTTTTGGCAGGATGTTTTCCGCCAAAGCTACTTTTTCTATTGAACGGCCTTCATCATAGGCCTTTTTTGCTATTTCCGCAGCCCGATCGTATCCTATATGCGGCACAAGACTAGTAACAATTGCCAGGCTTTCTTTAATATTTGCCTCACACCTTTTTTGATTGGCGGTAATACCTGACACGCATTTGTTTGCCATCAGCTCTGCGGCATTAGATATCAGTTCGATTGATTGAAGTAAATTGTAGGCGATCAGGGGCAGCATGGTGTTAAGCTCGAAATAACCTCCCAGTCCGCCAAAAGTGATCGCCGTATCATTTCCGATCACCTGCGCGCAGGCCTGAATAACAGCTTCCGGAATTACGGGATTGACCTTACCCGGCATTATTGATGATCCTGGCTGAAGGGCGGGAATGTTGATTTCTCCCAGACCACATCGTGGGCCCGATGCCAGCCACCTGATATCGTTAGCTATTTTAATCATGCTGACGGCAATGGTCTTGAGCATGCTGCTTGTCTCCACCGCAGTATCACAGGATGCCTGGGATTCAAAGTGATTCAAAGATTCGGAAAACTGAATTTGGGTATCATCAGCGATCAGAGATATGACATTTCCGGCAAATTCCCTGTGAGCATTTAACCCTGTTCCAACCGCTGTTCCGCCAAGCGCCAAAAGAAGCAGTCGCTTCTGAACGGTCGCCATCCGATCAATGGCCTGATCAATTTGCCGTGTATATCCTGAGAATTCATCTCCCAGGGTCATTATGACGGCATCCTGAAGATGAGTTCTGCCGATTTTATAAATATGCATAAAGTCTTTTGTTTTTTTATCCAGTTCATCCTTTAGAAGTTTCAGAAAAGGCATCATTTTGTTTTTTACAAGTTTTGAAGCTGCAATATGAATAACCGTGGGAATAACATCATTACTCGACTGGCATAGATTGACATGATCGTTCGGATGGACCGGGTCTTTGCTTTTCATCTGTCCGGTAAGGATTTCGTTGGCACGCGTTGCGATTACTTCATTCATGTTCATATTGGTAGAAGTTCCTGATCCGGTTTGAAAAACATCCACTATGAACTGATCTCTAAGCCTGCCTGCCATCACCTCATCGGCCGCGGTTATAATAACCTTAGCCTTTTTATTGTCAATGAGACCCAGTTTTTCATTCACTTTTGCCGCGTATTTTTTAACAAGAGCCAGAGAATGAATAAAAACAGGCTGAAACCTAAGATCGCTTATAGTAAAATTTTCAAAAGCTCGCTGCGTCTGGGCTCCAAAATATGAATCTTTCGGGACCTGCACTTCACCCATACTGTCAGTTTCTTTCCTGAATTTCATTTATACACCTTAAATTAATATTTTTACTGAAAAGCATTTTCATAAGACAGGACAAGATTATTTTTTATAACCGGAACAATGTACTTTATTCATATACCATATTCAACCGAACAAAACACATGGTTTCTATGTTAAGTCAAAAATGTTAAGTCAAAAATTGAAGTGTAAAGTGAAATGCGTTATAAATATTGCGTTTTTTTCAATAGATGTTTATTGTGCCCGTGAGCCTGTGACCGTTTGCCGCCCCAATCCGTACATATCCGACAATAAGGAGGTTAAAATGCGATGGAAACAATTTTTTACTCCCGCGAAATCGTTTAATGCCGATCAGGCCCGCCAATTTATAAAAACTAAAGCATCGGATGCGGTGAACATTTTAGATGTCCGTCAACCCTCCGAATATAAAACCGGCCATATCCCTGGAACCAAATTAATACCTTTACCGGAACTGTCGCAAAGATTGGATGAACTCGATCCCAAAAAGCCGACTGTGGTTTACTGAGCAGTGGGTGGGCGCAGCCGGGTAGCTGCTCAGATGCTCGTCGGTAAGGGTTTTGATAATGTCATCAACCTGTCAGGTGGTATTAAAGCCTGGAACGGTGATACAGTGATCGGAGATATAAGTCTTGGGCTGGATCTTTTTACAGGGGAAGAAGCTCCGGAGGAAACACTTGTAGTGGCTTATTCCATGGAGCAAGGTTTACGCGACTTCTATCTTCTTATGGTCAAAAAAGTAAAAAATGAAGCAGCCCGGGATCTTTTTAAAAAAATGGCTGATATCGAGATCAAACATCAGGACCGTATTTTCCGGGAGTATTTAAAAATTACCGATACCGCCGTTGACCGCGAAACCTTTGAACAGAATACAGTTTTCCACGCTATTGAAGGGGGACTTACAACCGATGAATATATTGACCGTTTAAAGCCGGACCTGGAATCGGTTCCTGATATAATCTCCATGGCCATGTCCATCGAGGCGCAAGCCTTCGACCTTTATCAACGGGCGGCAGATAAGAGCAAAGACCCTGATAGCCGCAAAGCGCTTCTACAAATCGGGAATGAAGAACATGCCCATTTGGCCCAGCTTGGAAAACTGATGGACACATTATAAGGAGTTTGATATGCCAAAGCACTTAATACTTGTCGGCGGAGGGCATGCCCATATGGTGACCCTGGCCAATCTGCACCGGTTTATTGAAAAAGGGCATAAGGTCACCGTTATCGGCCCCTCAGAGTATCATTATTACTCGGGCATGGGGCCGGGGATGCTCGGTAAAACTTACACACCGGATGATATTCGTTTCGCCACCCGGCATGTTGTCGAAAAGCGTGGTGGCCGTTTCATTAAGGCAAAAGTCGACCGTATCGATCCCGCAGCCAAAACCGTCTATCTTGAATCGGATGAAACAATACCTTACGATGTTCTTTCTTTTAACGCAGGCAGTTATGTCCCTTCACCCCATATCGAGGGGGATCAAAAGGACATTTTTCCGGTAAAGCCGATCGAAAGGCTGATGGAGGCCCAGACTCGTCTTATCCATCTTATGGAAGAGAAAACAATTACAATCGGAATTGTCGGTGGAGGTCCTTCATCTGCTGAGATTGCCGGCAATGTCTGGGGCCTGGCCCATGATCAAGGCCTGAACAAACCTGTTATTTATATTTTTGCCGGCCATAAGTTCATGTCCCGTTTTCCAGCCGGTGTGCGCCATAAAGTAACCCGATCACTAACCCGACGAAAAATTGAAATCCTTGAAGATAGCTATGTAGAACGAATCGAGACCGGCAGGGTTGTGCTTGCATCAGGGCAAAAGCATGAACTCGATTTTATTTTTCTGGCATCAGGGGTCAAGCCGTCACCTATTTTTAAAGCCTCTGGTTTACTCACCGGCCCGGACGGAGGGCTTCTGGTCAACCAATACCTCCAGAGCACCGAGCACCCGGACCTTTTTGGAGGTGGTGACTGCATCTATTTTAAAGATCAACCTCTCGACAAAGTGGGGGTATATGCAGTGCGGGAAAACCCTGTCTTGTACCATAACCTCATGGCAAAGCTTGAAGGCGAGGCTCTTATGCCTTTTGATCCGGGCGGAGACTATCTCCTGATTTTTAACCTCGGAGGTGGAAGCGGGGTTTTACGCAAACAATGGTTTCAGTTTGGGGGACACTTGGCGTTTACAATTAAAAATTATATTGACCTTAAGTTCATGAGGAAATTTCAAGCCATTGAGTGATGGCTTCGTAATTATTGAAGCAAAATGAACAGAAGCAGATTTAGCAAACGCACTATAATCAATGCTCCGGTTGAAGCTGCCTTTAAATGGCACTCAAGGCCCGGAGCAATTGAAAGACTCAGCCCACCCTGGGATTCCTTGAAGGTTTTATACCGGTCAGGAGGAATTGAAAAAGGGGCTGAAGTCACACTGATGATGAAGGCTGGACCCTTCCCCTACAAATGGTTTGCAAGACATACAGAGTACAGGGAAAACGAGTTTTTCAGGGATGAACAGATCAAAGGGCCTTTTTCCGAGTGGATTCATACACACAGGTTTGAACCTGATGGTAATAACAGATGCATTATGGAAGATATTATTGAATACAGGCTGCCGTTTCATTTTGCTTCAAAATTTATAACCCAAAGCATAATAAATAAAAAGCTTGAAAGGATATTTGACTACCGACACAAGATTACCGCTCATGATGTATTCCTGCATCATTCAAACAATAATGTAAAGCCAATGACTATTCTGATATCCGGCGCAAGCGGCCTTATCGGATCAGCAATTATACCTTTTTTGACAACAGGCGGTCATCGTGTTATCCGGCTTGTGAGAAAGCCCCCTGATAATTCCGGGGACGAAATATTCTGGGATCCAGTCTCAGGAACACTTTCTCTAGATAATGTCGGAAAAATTGATGCAGTTTTGCATCTTGCCGGAGAAAATTTAGATAATGGAAGGTGGACAAAGGCAAGGAAAAAGAAAATTATTGAAAGCCGTGTGAAAGGAACCGAGCTTGTTTCAAAAGCCATTGCTGCCATAGAAGACCCACCTGAAGTGATGCTTTGTGCTTCGGCAATTGGTTTTTACGGGAATAGGGGAGATAAGGTACTTTCTGAAAAGGACGGGCCTGGTGATGATTTTATCTCCTCGGTTTGCAATAACTGGGAAAAGGCAACAAGCCCTGCTCTGGAAAAAGGCATTAGAACTGTTTTATTGCGAATAGGAGTTGTCTTAACACCTGAAGGTGGTGCATTGCAGCGACTGTTGCTGCCATTTAATTTATGCCTGGGCGGCAGGGTCGGCTCTGGTCGGCAATACATGAGTTGGATAGATATGGAAGATGTAATTGGGGCAATTTATCACTCGTTAACAAATATGGACATCGCGGGACCTGTTAATGTTGTGTCGCCCAATACGGTTACAAATTTGCAGTTTACGAAATCTCTTGGCCGCATATTATCCCGTCCAACACCATTTCCTCTTCCGCCTTTTGTCATAAAGTTAGGCTTTGGACAAATGGGGAAGGAGATTTTGCTTTCAAGCACAAGAGTAAAGCCTGAAGTGTTGATAGAGGCAGGCTATTGTTTCAGAAACCATGACCTTGATACATCATTCAGGCAAATGCTTGGAAAGAGAGAACTATGAGTACAGGTTTTAAAATTATTGTTGCAGGGTTGATGTCAATTGCACTTTTGTTTGGTTTCCTTCATCTTTTTTTCCCCGATATCGAATATAACTTTGAAAGACTGCATGTGTTTCTTTTTAATCTTTGCTGCGGCGGGACGATTATTTTGTATTATACCGAAGCAAAAAAACAAATTTCAGGAAAAGTGATGTTGTTCCTCACGCTGGCAATCCTTTATGCCATTTTAGCCTTTTTCGAGATATATATACCTGCAATCCTTGTTTCAATTATCCTTGCAGGAATAGTGGAAAGCGTTAGAATAAAACATTTTTCCGTTTTTCCTTCTGCGTTTTTTAAAAAGAGTGAGGTTAGCCTGAAATTTCACCAGGCCTCTCTTTTATGCCTTTCAATGGGCCTGATTATATCATCCCTTGTGATACTCAATAATGAATACCTGAAACTTGTATCTATGAAAAAATTGGAGCTGGATACATTCTTCCTGGGGTTTTCATTTCCCGTATCACTTATCACAATGTCGGTAATGTTTTCTTTAATGGATCAAGGTAACGGCAAGCTGGCATACTGGTTTAAGGAAGTCGGATTTTGGAATGTAAACTTAGGGGTTATTATTTTCTTTCTTTTTATCATTTTTGAGAAGCTGCTACCGCAGGTTTTTATTACATTAGTTCTGTTCCTGACCGTGGCAATGATTTTTATACTATATAGAAAGTTGGGAAAAGAACTCCAGCAGAAAAACTTTTTGACATCAGGTATGACTTTCCTGCTGGTCACCGCAGTAACCGGTGTAATATATGTTCTTTTTCAACTGACATCAGGCTACAGCCCTGAAAAATACAAGTGGCTCCTAAAACTTCATGCATTTGCAGCTTTATATGGATGGAACCTCTGCGGGCTTGCAATTATTTTAAGATATCATGACTTTCCTATTCGACTTCACTCAAAAAGCATTATTGCCATGCACTGGATTATCGTGATACTTCTTGCGCCTTTTGGAAACTATAACCCGATGCTTGCCATCATGGCCACCGTCAGTTATGCTGTCATGCTTTATTTTGTACTCTTCTCAAAGGGGACGGGAAATATATGAGGGCGTATTCAATACATACTTATTAATGCGTGAAAGGAGCAGCATATGGTAAAGGTATTGTTAATTGCTTTGTTCGGGTTAACCATCACAAGTTGTGCCGGCACACCCCCTTCACATTTGGGAGTAAAAAATGGCAAATTTGAGCCATGTCCGGACAAGCCGAATTGCGTGAATAGTCAGAGCAGCGATAAAGATCATTATATCGAACCGCTGACATACAAAGGAAGCAAGGCAGCAGCCGCTAAAAAGTTAAAAAAGGTAATCCTTTCAATGGAGAGGACACGCATAGTGGAAGACACCGATCATTACCTGCGAGTTGAGTTCAAATCTGCTGTAATGGGATTTGTTGATGATGTTGAGTTCTACTTCCCTGATGAGCCGATTATTCATTTAAAGTCTGCTTCCCGGATAGGCTATTCTGATTTTGGTGTAAATAGCAAAAGGGTAAAACAGGTCAGGCAGCTTTTTAAACAAAAGTGATGGCTTCGTAAAGATATGTGTAAAGAGCGACGAAATCGGGCGTCAATCCTTAAAGACAAGTTTTCCGCCCAAATGTCCTGCAATACCTGTTGCTGCAAGCATGATCAGGTTAAGCAACAGAAACAAACCGCGGTTTGACGAAGTCGATGTTGTCACCTCAGGATCAATCATGTGCCACACAACAATCATAACCGCTGTCAGTGTAACCACGAAGCCGCAAATAATTTTGGTTGTAAACAGACCGGTCTTGTTGCCTTCATATTTTCTCTGCCATTCATTGTAGCCTGAGAACAGGGCCATAGGCATTGCCAGCAGGACAAATATTAGATTGTAGAAAGCAGCCTGAGCCAGACCAAGAAAGTTGAACATGACAGCAAGAATCACAAATATGACACTTATAGGCACAACGCCGTTTGGTATGTGAACGGATATGGGATGGACATGGTGTTTTACCATCAGATCTAATGCTTTATCACTGGCAGTGGAAGATGTTTTTGGCTCCGGCGCTTTGATTTTTTTCTCTTCAGGCGGCAGTTCCACAAATTTACTTTTATCAGCACCACACACTGGACATTTTTCAGGAGGTTCATCTCCATCATGAATATAACCACAGACCAAGCACTTCCATTTTTTCATAGGTTCCTCCCCAATTTATGATTGGTAAAGTCTTTATCACAAAAATAATTTACTTTTCAATATGCAAACGGTCAATCAGTTTTCCGATAACATAAGCCGCATGAAATAATCAATCAATAATAATAGTTCTAAATCGTTATGGAAGATTTGCAAGCCATCGGTCGGCACTTATTACTGTCATCGCACCTTGTTCTTTTATAAAATTCTTACGCTTAATCACTTGCAGCCCCGGCACGTTTAACCTGTTACAAAAATACTTTAAATTTTTATCAATACTCGTTTCAGCCAACTTTGTTTCTACTAAAAACCAGGGTTTTCGATCCTTTAATATAATGAAATCCACTTCCCGTCCCATCCTATCTCTTATAAAATGAAGCTCCATATTTGCTTCCCCCAGATCTGTCCATAATTGGCAGGCTTTCCACAAATGACTGGCAACTAAATTTTCAAATTGATGCCCTTCATCCGGTATCTGAGACCAGTCATATAAATAATATTTTGGTTGTTTTTGGAGTGAACGGTTTATTTTTTTTGTATAGGGGGATATGCTGTAAACAATAAACAATTTTTTAAATATTTCCATCCAGTTTTGAATAGTAGCTGTCCCCACTTTAAGATCCTCAGACAAAGATCGATAACTGA
>JAFDJC010000045.1 GCA_019307665.1 Deltaproteobacteria bacterium
TGGATAATCGATTGTATGCCCATGCCGCCGATAACATAAAGGGTAAGGTTAAGGAGCAGTTCAACAGATGTTTCTGTTTGAACGGTTGTTTTAAATTTCGTGCGCCAGATTTTATCCAAAGAATTTACAAATTCCATAAATATAGGCGCCATCAGTTTTTTAAGTTTTTTGTCTGTCCTGCTTGCAACGGTCAGCTCTACCCAGATATTCCGTGACTTGCCTTGGTAAAAGTTGTCCCAGATATAGTCCAAAAGTTTTTGGAATTTTTTATTGCTCTGAAATTCAGGCGCATCTTCTATTGCTTTTTTAATAGCGTCTTCAAAAAGTCCTTCCTTGGCAGCAGAAGCGATGAGTTCCTTTTTGCTTTTAAAATGGTGGTTCCAGGCACCACGTGACACACCAGCCCTGTCAAGGATGCGGGTCAAGGATGTTCCATGATACCCGAATTCCTCAAGGCAGTCGAGGGTTGCTTCTACCAGCCGTTTCCGCATTTCCCTGCTTCGTTGCTTCTGGCTTTTTCGTTCAGTATTGGCCTTAATTGTCATTTTCCCTACCTGCAGAACAGATTCGACACTCCGGCTTGTATGTCGACCGAATTTGCTGAAACATCCTGCCATATCATGCAACAAAAAAGCAAATCATTTAAGGTGGTTCATCTGGGTGGTTCATCTGGGCTTGACGCTGCCGTTATTGTTGTGGTATTATTCGCCTCATGCCTTCGTAAAATTCTTCTTGAATCGCCCAATTTCCGGGAGGTCTTTTAAATGGATTTCGCATCTTTGATTGCCGGTAAACTTAAGTCAAGAACCCTTATCCAGGTGATAAATCTTGAAATAATATTTGAGGGTGCAATATCCATTCTGGACAACAATAATCCGATTGTTGTCTATGAAAAACTGTCTTCGTTTATTACGGTAAAAGACAGGAGACCGCTGAGCAGAATGAGGCCGACACAACAGGCCGAAACGAAATGATGAAGATAGCGGCTATGAGCTTTTGGAAGAAGAAACGATAGGGTGGATTGTAACCTATGCCGATCTTGTCACTTTGCTTCTTGTCTTTTTTATATTGCTGTTTTCCATATCCACAATGAATCTCAATAAATTCAAAAATGTCATCAGGTCCATTCAGGTCAATCTTGGGGAAGAGAATCCTGCCGTGGGTCTTTTGGAAATTATAAGAGAGCCTGAACCTCAGGAGAAAAAGTTTTCCATTGAGGATATTACAGGTATAAAATCAAGAGAACAGAAGATGATGGATGACATTAATGACATCATTGAAGAGACACAGCTTGGTGATCATGTTGTTATTGCAAGGGCTGACGGTAAAATAATGGTCAGGATCAGGGGGGCTGGTTGATACTTAGACACCACGCCCAAAGAGTCCGACGGTTATTGTTGTTTGTTTCTTTATTTTATCTGACGGTTTATATTCCTTTTGTTTTCGCAATCTATTTTCCGCAATGGCACCGTCTTAACTGCAGGCGGAATGTTAGATGCGACTGCATTGGCGAAAAGGTTTCATCGGTCGGTATCAGAGAGCTTAATGCCTTTTTTTTGCACAGGGGCGAACTTGAGTTTTACCGGTGGACTGACAAAGAGAAGCAACACCTGATAGATGTACGGGAGATAGCAGACAGATTTTTTGTTGCCGCTGTTTTTGCAGCAGCAGGCGTTATTCTTTTATTTGATCGAAAACGAATTGCAGTTTATATATGGATCAATATCGCAATTATCCTTTCCTTCCTTGCAGTCCTTCCATTTTTTGCGTATTTCTGGCGACATGTTTTTCATCCGCTCCTTTTTGAAAACAGGATGTGGCTGAACACAAGGCATGACTTTTCATTTTATCTTATGCCAAGGGCGTATTTTAAAGCCACGACGGTATTTTTAATTGCAGCCTCCTGTATTATCAATTTTTGCATCTGGCTCTGCATCAGACTCGACCTGCGAAAAAGGCAAAGTGAAAAGGCAGAGTGAAAATAAATGGGTTTTTTAACTTTTTACGAGGACACCAGGTAAGCCGCTACCGGAATTCATAATTAACCGAAATTAGTTCGGTATTTTTTTCTTGACTTGGGGAAAAATCATATGTAAAAATGTCTCCAGCAAATGATGGAACAAAGTGTTTGACTGTTTGCTATGTACCTTTTTTTATTCTTTTAAATGGTGCCTTTCCTGACATGGAGATAAAAAAACATGATTCAATATCCATTCGACAAGAAACAGTAAAGTCCAAAAGGAGGCATGACGTAATATCATGGCAGAATATTCTGAAAAAAAGAAATGGAATGCACTGGCTGAAAAACAGCTGCGTGGAAAACCGATAGAATCTTTAACCTGGAAAACACCCGAAGGCATTGATGTGAAGCCCTTATATGCGGCAGAAGACATCGAAGACCTTGAATTTGCGAATACACTCCCAGGAATCGAGCCTTATGTAAGAGGGCCGATGGCGACAATGTATGCCGGACGAAAATGGACGGTTCGTCAGTACGCAGGTTTTTCAACAGCAAAAGAGTCAAACGCATTTTATCGGAAGAATCTTGCTGCAGGCCAAAAGGGGCTTTCCGTTGCATTTGATCTGGCGACTCACAGGGGATACGATTCCGATCATATAAGGGTCGCCGGTGATGTTGGCAAGGCGGGTGTCGCAATCGATTCTGTTGAAGATATGAAGATCCTTTTTGACCGGATTCCCCTTGATAAGATGACGGTCTCCATGACAATGAACGGTGCGGTTATACCGATCCTTGCAGGATATATCGTGGCTGCGGAAGAGCAGGGCGTTACGCATGAACAGCTTGCAGGAACAATCCAGAACGATATCCTGAAAGAATATTTGACGCGCAATACATATATCTATCCACCCCGGCCGTCCATGAGGATTGTATCGGATATTATTACATTCTGCTCAAAAAATATGCCGAAATATAACACCATCAGCATCAGCGGTTATCACATGATGGAGGCGGGTGCGGATTCAGTGCTTCAGACAGCTTTTACGCTGGCCGATGGCCTGGAATATGTTAAAGCAGCGCTTGCCACAGGAATGGACATAGACGAATTTGCCCCACGCCTTTCATTTTTCTTCGGCATCGGGATGAACTTTTTTATGGATGCTGCGATGCTGAGAGCTGCCCGATTTTTATGGCATGAGTTGATGAGCAGGTTTAATCCAAAAAATCCAAAATCGACTATGCTAAGGACTCACTGCCAGACGTCCGGATGGAGCCTTACCGAGCAGGACCCTTATAACAACGTCATCCGTACGACGCTGGAATGCATGTCCGCTGCCCTAGGCGGGACACAGTCGCTTCATACCAATTCATTTGACGAGGCTGTCGGCCTTCCCACGGATATTTCAGCAAGGATTGCGAGGAATACACAGCTTATCGTACAGGAAGAGTCGGGCATCTGTAATGTCGTGGACCCCCTTGGCGGTTCATATTATGTGGAATCTCTTACAAACCGAATAATTGAAGAATCCCGGAAAATTATAGAAGAGGTGGAGGAACTAGGCGGCATGGCAAAGGCCATAGAGTCAGGGATGCCGAAGATGCGAATCGAGGAGTCTGCCGCAAGAAGGCAGGCAAGGATAGACCAGTCAAAAGATATTATTGTGGGTGTTAATAAATACCAGGTCGAGGAGGACGTCGACTTTGAAATACGCGAAGTGCCGACTGATGTAAGAGATGAACAGATAGCACGTCTTAAAGAGATCCGTGCATCCAGGGATAATGAAGCAGTGACAAAGGCACTAGGCGATATCACTAAGGTGGCTGAGGGAGATGGTAATCTTCTGGAGACAGCCCTTTCCGCGGTCAGATTGAGGGCGACAGTGGGAGAAATATCAGATGCCATGGAAAAGGTGTTTGGCCGCTATGTTGCGACAACCAGATGCATTTCAGGTGTTTATGCGAAGGAGTACGGAGAGGACGAGGTTATAGATGCCTTGCAAAAAAGGACGGCCGCTTTCAAGGATAAACATGGCAGGCGACCGAGGATCCTGGTTACCAAGATGGGGCAGGATGGTCATGACAGGGGGATTAAGGTGGTTGCCACCGCATATGCTGATATAGGATTTGATGTCGATATCAGCCCCATGTTTCAGACTCCGCTTGAGGCGGCAAAGATGGCAATTGAAAACGATGTCCATATTGTAGGGGCTTCCAGTCTGGCCGCAGGACACAAAACTCTTGTGCCGGACCTGATAAAAGAACTGAAGGCCGGGGGATGTGAAGATATTCTTGTTGTTGTGGGCGGTGTTATTCCTCCGCGTGATTACCAATTTTTATATGATGCCGGTGCAGTGGGTGTTTTCGGACCCGGGACGCCCATCCCGGATTCTGCGGCTAAAGTTCTGGATGCTTTGGAACAGAAATCATGACATTACCGGAAATACCGGATACGATGAATTATTATATCAGCGGGATACAAGAAAAGAATCGCAGAATTCTTTCCAAAGCGATTACACTGATTGAAAGTTCACTTCCTGAAGACCAGGAGGCCGCAGGCGAGCTGCTTGAGGCACTTTTACCCCATACCGGCAATGCGGTTCGTCTCGGTATCACCGGTGTTCCCGGGGTAGGCAAAAGCACCTTTGTTGAGGCTTTTGGAATGTATCTTTTAGGACAGGGCCTTAGCCTTGCCGTTCTTGGTGTAGCAAGGAAAACCAGGGAGGCAATGCTGATATGCGAAGCTGCCGGTTACGATGTGATTATTGTTGAGACCGTTGGCGTGGGTCAGTCTGAGACAACCGTTGCGTCAATGGTCGATTTCTTTTTGGTGCTGATGCTTGCCGGAGCAGGTGATGAATTGCAGGGAATCAAGAAGGGTGTTTTAGAACTTGCCGATGCCGTTGCCATCAACAAAGCTGACCAGGACAATATAAAAAAGGCGGAAAGGGCGAGAAAGGAATATGAAAATGCGCTTCATCTTCTGCGGCCCGCATCACCGGCATGGTCACCTCCTGTTATGACCTGCAGCGCTGTTGAGGCAGATGGAATTGCCCAAATATGGTCGGTAGTGACATCCCATCGGAAAAAAATGATAGCATCGGGTGAGATGGAAACAAGGCGCAAAAAACAGGCCATCGACTGGATGTGGTCACTCGTGGATGAGGGATTAAAGTACAGGTTCCATAAAGACAGACGTGTACAAAAAGAGCTTCCTGAAATTACTGAAGATGTAAATAACGGCAAAATGACACCGACATTTGCGGCAAACAGGTTACTGTTTTTTCTTGACAATAAGAGATAATTATATAAATCTGAAAATTTACTATTACCTATCCGTAGTTGTGTATTCCGGGATGGTGTATTCTGCTGGTTATTGTTTTGAATTTTCTTTGTGGGATGAAAGGATACTATAAATGGGTACAGTGACCGACAAGATAAAGGATTTTAAGGAGAGGGAAGAAAAAATTCTTCAGATGGGCGGAAAACAGGCTGTTGCCAAACAGCTTGAAAAAGGCAAGCTTGATGCCCGGAAAAGGCTTGACCTTCTTTTTGATCCGGACACGTTTCGTGAAATAGATATGTTTGTCAAGCACAGGTGTGTTAATTTTGAAATGGAAAAGGTTGACATCCCTGCAGATGGTGTGGTTACCGGTCACGGGCTTGTCAATGGAAGACCGGTTTTTGCCTATTCACAAGATTTTACATCAAGGGCAGGCAGCCTTGGTGAAATGCATGCAAAAAAGATATGCAAGGTAATGGATATGGCTCTCAAGGCCGGTGTCCCTATGATCGGAATTAATGATTCCGGAGGTGCACGTATTCAAGAGGGAGTTGATGCACTTTCAGGATATGGTCAGATTTTTTTCCGTAATGCCCGTGCTTCAGGAGTGATTCCGCAGATTTCAGCGATTATGGGAACAACTGCCGGCGGCGCTGTATACTCACCTGCCATGACCGATTGGATTTTCATGGTGAAAAAGACGAGCTACATGTTTATCACTGGCCCACAGGTCATCAAATCCGTTACCGGAGAAGAGATCAATTTTGAGGATCTTGGAGGGGCGATGACGCATAATGAGAAAAGCGGGGTTGCTCATTTTGCCTGTGAAAATGACGAAGACGCTCTGGGGAGGATAAAAACACTCCTTTCCTATCTTCCGGCAAATAATATGGAGGATCCTCCTTTTGTTGATACCGGTGATGACCCAGGACGCACTGACCCTTCACTGGATGAGATCATACCCGATAACCCCAACCAGTCATACAACATGAAGGATGTGATCACGTCGATTGTTGATAATGGTAAAATTTTTGAGCCCCATGAGTATTTTGCCCGTAATATCATTATCTGTTTTGCAAGGCTGAATGGACGAAGTATTGGTATTATCGCCAATCAGCCGGAAAATCTTGCCGGATGTCTGGACATAGATGCTTCAGACAAGGCAACACGGTTCATTCGTTTCTGTGACTCGTTTAACATTCCTATCCTGACAATTGCAGATGTACCGGGGTATCTGCCCGGAAGTCAGCAGGAGTGGGGCGGAATCATACGGCATGGCGCAAAACTCCTCTGGTGCTACTCAGAGGCGACTGTTCCAAAAATGCTGCTTGTAACGCGCAAAGACTATGGCGGCTCCTACCTTGCCATGTGTTCGAAAGATCTTGGCGCAGACATGGCCTTTGCATGGCCGACAGCTGAAATTGCCGTCATGGGAGCAGGGGGCGCTGCAAATGTTATTCACAGAAGAGAGATAAAAGCAGCAGACGATCCTGATGCAAAGCGAAAAGAAAAAATTGAAGAGTATGAAGATCTCTTTTCAAATCCATACTGTGCAGCCGATAGAGGATATATCGATGCGGTTATCAAGCCTTCTGAAACAAGGCCGAGGCTGATCGATGCGTTTGAGATCATGTGCACAAAAAGAGAGTCTGTGCCGCCTAAAAAACATGGCAACATTCCGGTGTAATGAAAAAATTGAATTTAGAGCTTAGGATTTAGAATTTTGGAAGGATATGAGGATATATGGATAAAAGAAAGATAAGCGCGGCAATAGCAGCGGTAACCGCATATATCAGAACCGGGGAAGAAGCTGCGGCAGCGGGTATGATACAAACTGGTACGGCGAAGGCTGAAGAGACAAAGCCGTTCGTTCCTTTAAACCTTTGGGGTATGAGCGGAAGACAAAATATAATGCAGACTCGCGGCTTAATGCAGATGAAGTCTTTTCATAAAACAAAGATGTAATTAATAAGCTTAAGAGGAGACAGGTAAAATGAGCGAACATGGTAAAATATCTATGACCAAAGTTGATTATAATAAGGACAGAAAAAAAGCAAAGAACCCTCTTAAGATAATGGACCTGTCTCTGCGTGACGGCCACCAGTCCTTGTTCGCCACAAGAGGTCGAACAGAAGACATGATTCCCGTGGCTGAAATGATGGACGAAGTCGGATTCTGGGCTACCGAGACATGGGGCGGCGCTACATTTGATACCATGCATAGGTTTCTAAATGAAGACCCCTGGGAAAGAATCAGGACCCTGAAACGGTATTTTAAAAAGACGCCTTTTTCCATGCTTTTAAGGGGTCAGAACCTTGTTGGATACAGAAACTATGCAGATGATGTTGCCCGTGCATTTGTTGAAAGAGCCTGCGAAAACGGCATGGATATTTTTAGAACCTTTGATGCATTAAATGATTTTCGCAATTTTGATACGGTTGTGCCGGTGATAAAAGAATTCGGCAAACATTTTCAGGGTTGTATCTGCTATAGCATGACCGAACCCCGTCTTGGCGGAGATGTTTATAATCTGGATTATTATGTCAACAAGGCAAAAGATCTTGAAAAAATGGGCGCTGACAGTATCTGTATCAAGGATATGGCAGGGCTTCTTGCGCCTTATGATGCGTACGAGGTTATTAAAGCAATCAAAGAGGCTGTTTCACCCCCGATCCATCTTCACAGTCATTTTACATCAGGACTTGCTCCCATGACACATTTAAAGGCGGCGGAGGCAGGCGTCGATATTATCGATACATGCATGGCACCCTATGCATACCGGACATCACATCCTGCGGTTGAACCGCTTGTTATGACGCTTCTCGGAACAAATCGGGATACCGGTTTTGATGTCAACCATCTCGTAAAAATAGATGAAAAACTTGAAAAAGAAGTGATGCCGAAATACAGGCATTTCCTTGCAGAGAATAAAATGGCGATTACCGATATCAATGTTCTTCTGCACCAGACACCGGGCGGCATGCTTTCCAATCTCATCAACCAGTTGAAGGAAATGGACGCCCTTGACAGGATCGACGAGGTATATGCAGAGCTTCCGAGAGTACGAAAGGAACTCGGTCAGGTGCCGCTGGTGACGCCAACCAGTCAGATTGTCGGAATCCAGACCGTCAATAATGTACTTTTTGACGAAGGGGATGAAAGATACAAGATGATAACCGCACAGGTCAAGGATCTTTGCTACGGTCTTTATGGCAAGACAACAATACCGGTTGATCCTGATATTCAGAAAAAAGTGCTTAAAGGGTATGATCGCGGTGAAGAACCGATCACATGTCGGCCCGCTGAAATACTTGAACCTGAGCTTGAGCAGGCAAAAGCCGATGTAAAGGATCTTGCCGTCGATATTGATGATGAAATAATTTATGCGTTGTACCCGGTAACCGGTAAAAAGTTTCTGAAATGGAAATACGGCAAAGAAGAACCGCCTCCGGAAGTAAGGGCCAGGACGCTTGAAGAGGCTCTGAAAGAGCAGGAACTGGTAGCAAAAGCAAAATCCGGTCAGCTTGTTGAAAAAGCGCAAAAAGACGTACCGCAAAAGGGCGAAAGCTTGAGAGAATTTAATGTGTTTGTGGATAACGAATACTTTGATGTCGGGGTTGAAGAGATCGGCGGTTCGCCTGTAATCAGTTACGTTCAGCCTTCAATGGCACCGCCGGCAGCCATGCCTGTCGCACCGGCAGCTGTTCCCCATGCGGCACCGGTAGCAGTACCAGCACCACCACCAGCGCCCGAGCCGTCAAAACCTGCTGAGCCCGCAGCCCCTGCTGCTGGGGGGGATGTAAAAGGAACAGCTCTCACAGCCCCAATGCCGGGTATGATTGTAAATTATGAGAAAAAGGTTGGTGATACTGTTGAAGAAGGTGAAACAGTTGTCATACTGGAAGCCATGAAAATGGAAAATGCACTTCCGGCTCCGGCAAGCGGAACAGTGAAGGCGATTAATTTCAGCAGCGGTGATTCGGTTGCTAAAAATGATGTTCTTTGTGTAATAGGTTGATCAAGATATTATAGTGTTTTACAGACTGCATCGGGGAGCCAGCCGGATATGGTTTCCCTTTAATAGATTTTAATAATAATCCTACTTGTAATTATGACAGTCTCGTAAAAAATTCCAAGTCAGTCACTCCGGCGAAGGCCGGAGTCCAGCAATAATAGAAAATACTGGATTCCTGCTTTCGCAGGAATGACAAGAGGTGGACTTATTGACCCTTAACGAAGCTGTTAAGATTACAATTATGATTATCAGGGGAGAAAGCTTGCATGAAAATTCATGAATATCAGGCCAAAAAACTGCTCAGGAAATACAACATACCGGTGCCTGACGGTGGCGTAGCTCAAAATTCAAAACAGGCTGTTAACGAAGCGTTAAAACTAAATGGTTTTCCTGTGGTTGTGAAAGCACAGATCCACGCAGGTGGAAGGGGAAAAGGCGGAGGCGTGAAGCCTGCTTCGTCAGCCGATGAGGTTAAAAAAGTTTCGGATGATATAATCGGCATGAACCTTGTGACTCATCAGACCGGCCCTGAAGGGCAGCGTGTTAAGACGGTTCTTGTGGAACAGGGGTTGAATATTGACAAAGAGCTGTATCTGAGCGTCATACCTGACAGAGAGACAGCCACTATCGTTATCATGGCAAGCGAAGCAGGCGGTATGGATATCGAAGCGGTTGCAGATGAGACACCGGAAAAGATTATCAGGGTGCATATAGATCCCCTTACCGGCATACAGCCCTATCATTGCCGCGAAGCTGCATTTGGTCTGAATCTTTCACCCGCTGTGATCAAGCACTTCAACCCGATGCTTACACGTTTGTACAGACTTTTTACAGACTATGACTGTTCGCTTGCAGAAATCAACCCGCTTGTGGTGACAAAAGAAGAAACAGTCATTGCGCTGGATGCAAAAATCAATTTTGACGATAACGCATTGTTTCGCCATAAGGATATTTTAGAATGTCGGGATGTTGATGAGGAAGATCCGCTGGAGGTTGAGGCGTCAAAGTATAATCTGAACTATATCAACATGGATGGTAATGTTGGTAATATGGTTAACGGAGCCGGCCTTGCCATGGCTACCATGGATATTATCAAGCTTGCCGGTGCGGAACCGGCAAATTTTCTTGATGTGGGCGGCGGGGCCAGTTCGGAAATGGTTGAAAACGGCTTCAGGATTATCCTGAGTGATGAAAAAGTGAAAGGGATATTGATTAATATTTTCGGCGGCATTCTGCGTTGTGATGTGCTGGCAAAGGGAGTCGTTGAGGCCGCAGAAAAAACCGGAATAAATGTACCGGTTGTCGTGCGCATGGAAGGGACCAATGTTGAGGAAGGCAGAAAGATTCTGGATGAATCCGATCTGAACCTTGTAACAGCACGCGATTTAAAAGATGCTGCACAAAAGGTTGCGGAGATTGTAAGATGAGCATATTTGTCAACAAAGATACAAAACTACTGGTTCAAGGGATTACAGGAAAAGAAGGGAAGTTTCATACCGCACAGTGCGCCTCATATGGTACCAATGTAGTGGCCGGTGTTACTCCCGGGAAAGGGGGGCAGGAAGCGGATGGAATTCCTGTTTTTAACACAGTGAAAGCGGCTGTTGCAGAAACCGGGGCAAACTGCAGCATGATATTTGTCCCTCCGCCTTTTGCAGCAGATGCGATAATGGAAGCAGTCGATGCCGGCATCGAATTGATTGTTACAATTACCGAAGGCATTCCGGTAATGGATATGTTGAAAGTGAAAAACTTCCTGAAGGGTTCAAGTTCCCGGCTTATCGGTCCGAATTGTCCGGGAATTATCACTCCAGGCGAAGCCAAAATCGGAATTATGCCCGGACATATTCATATGCCAGGGGGACCTGTCGGGGTTGTCTCCCGATCAGGGACATTGACCTATGAAGTCGTTCATCAGCTTAGCCAAAGGGAGATGGGACAGACAACATGCATCGGTATAGGGGGTGATCCGGTGAATGGTACGGACTTTATTGATTGTCTTAATGCTTTTCAGAAAGACCCTGACACGCAGGCTATTGTTATGGTAGGCGAAATAGGTGGTAATGCCGAAGAAGAAGCAGCGGCGTTTATATCAGAACATGTGACAAAACCGGTTGTTGGTTTTATCGCGGGGCTGACAGCGCCTCCGGGCAGACGTATGGGACATGCAGGTGCAATTATCAGCGGCAGCAGCGGCACTGCTCAGGGAAAGATTTTAGCGATGAAAGACGCCGGCATTCACATATGTGAAAATCTTGGAATGCTTGGAGATATTTGTGTCGAAGCCTTTAAAAGATAGAGGAGCTTTTCATGCATGAAATGGGAATAGCAATACAGATTATCGATATTGCCTCAGCTTCAATTCCTGATAATATGAAAGACATACGTATTGAAAAGGTCAACCTGCGAATAGGCAAGCTGTCAGCCGTTGTGCCGGCAAGCTTGACATTCTGCTTTGAAATCGCCGCAAAAGATACCCCCCTTGCAGGCGCCAAACTGAATATCGAAGAGATACCTGTTAAAGCAAGGTGTCGAAAATGTGATAACGAATGGATGATTACAGACCCGGTGTTTAATTGTGTAAAGTGCGATTCCGGTGACATAGATATTATATCAGGCCGGGAGTTGGATATTGTCTCGCTGGAAACAGCTGAGTAAATAAATCTAGCATTTCTAATAAGAGGAAATCGTCATGGAAATAAAGGTTGTCCGCAGAGTTCTGGATGTAAACGAAAAAATGGCCGACCAGAACAGAAAAATGTTTGCTGAAAAGGGAGTGTTTGTACTGAATGTTATGAGTTCTCCCGGAGCCGGTAAGTCTACTACTCTGGAAAAGACACTGTCTATTTTGAAACCCGACATCAATTGCGCTGTTATCGTTGGAGATATCTGTACTACCAACGATGCAGACCGTCTTGCGAAAACAGGAGCTCCGGTTGTGCAAGTCAATACCGACGAGTTCGGCGGTGATTGTCATTTGGCGGCCCATGTAATTGAAAAAGCGGCCGAAGGTTTGGACCTTGATGAAACTGAACTGCTGATTGTAGAAAATGTCGGAAACCTTGTCTGTCCTGCCGAGTTCGATATTGGTGAAGATGCAAGGGCGGTTGTTCTTTCCGTAACAGAAGGTGAAGATAAGCCTGTAAAATATCCCTTGATGTTCAGGGTATGCGATGTTGCACTTTTAAATAAAATCGACCTTCTGCCATATCTGAGTTTCGATATTGAAAAGGCAAGGAGCTATATACTCCAGGTACACCCGGGTATGCCGATTTTCGATGTTTCCGCACAGACAGGTGAAGGCCTCGAACTCTGGATCGGGTGGTTGAAGGAAGTTGTCAAAAAAAAATTAGGGTAACTTAAAGACACTGAAGCAATGACAATTCTATGCTACTGCAATCCTGTTGCGTCCCTCTGATTTTGCTAAATAAAGTGCCCGGTCGGAAGCATTGATAACCTCATCCGTAGTCTGCCCGTGCTCGGGGAAGGCCGCAACTCCCAGCGATATGGTTATTGACAGGCTTCTTCCATGATAGTTTATCTTGAGTTCATCTTCTGTTTTTAATCTCAGCGCTTCTGCCTTTGCTTTTGAGTCTTCCAGAGAAGTTTCAGGCAGTATGAGGACGAATTCTTCTCCGCCAAAACGGCATGCAATATCTTCCTGGCGCACAGATTTTTTTAGAAAAGCGCCAAGTTCTTTCAGAATGATGTCTCCTGCTTCGTGGCTGTATGTGTCATTAAATTTTTTAAAGTGGTCAACGTCGATCATGATGATGCCGAGCGATATGCCGTGACGTATGGCCCGCTGGGCTTCAAACTGGAGAGTTTTCTGCATATGACGGCGATTAAAAAGGCCGGTCAGGGGGTCATGAATTGACTGTATTCTCAACGTTTCCCTGAGCCTGAGGCTGGTTAGAGGGGGCGCATAATGCTCAAGCAGGCTGGTCATCACGATCTTTTTTGAGTCGAAATATTTTTCCTGGTTTTCCTTAGGTCGTTGATCGATTTTTTTATTAAGCGTCAGATGAAGCATGCCGAGTAATTCACCCTGAGCAATCATTGGCGCACAAATATATGGTCTGGCTGGAAAGTTTTTTAAATGGGGGCAAAGCGGATCGATGTCAATATTTTTTACGATATGTATAGTACTGAGACGAATGGACCAACACTCGTTTGCCGGGGATTCGGTATCTTCAAACATATTATCACCCCATGAAGCCACAACCCTCAGGTCGCTGCTATGTTTGTCGTAAATACTGAAATATCCTGAATCTTTTGGGAAGAGTTTTTTGCAGAACCTTTCCACAAGATTATATGTCTCTTCTTCTGTATCGCATGCTTGGAAAAGGCCGCCGATTTGACTGAAGAGTATCGTCTCATTCGTTCGTTTCTCAAGCTCGGCAACGGTCTGCAGCAGTTTTTTATTTGTTTCCCGATGCTCTGCTGTGCGCTCTTCGATTTTTTCCTCAAGATGTTCCTGGTGTTTTTTGAGGGCTTCTTCCGCTTCTTTTCTCTCGGTTATTTGATTTATGGCTGTTGTAACAAGTGTATCAAAGAAACGAATCAGGCTTTGAATTTCATTCCTGCCGCTTTCTTTAAGATCAAGTCCTGAAATATCCATTACCGTTTGTTTGGCTTTTTGTCTCAGTTTTTTTAAGGGACTTACCAGGTATAGCGTAAAAATTGCACCTAATGATACGGCAGTTATAAGGACAATAAGTGAAAGCTTTAAAAAATGCTTTCGGTTATCTTCCACAAGATTATATGAAGGCTCTGTATTGATTTCAACCATTACGCTGAATAGTTTTTCTGCAATTTCTGTTGGTGAATAGTGAATTACTTTAAATTTATCCGGTAGTTCGATACGTATCGAGTTTACATCTTGGATGCTTTTCCTCATGGTGGCAGTATCAATATCAGGCCTTTCATCAAAAGGGAGGGAACTGGCGATAATACCGTCAAGAGAACCAAAGGTCATATGTACTTCAGTTTCAAATGCAATTTTTTTTGCATAATTGTTATCTATCCAGGTGCCGATCATGAACGAGCCTACTATTTTCTCATTGTATAAGGCCGGCGTAATCGCAACAATTGCCCATTGCCCTTCGGTCTGTATCGCAGTGGTGTATGTTCCGCCGAATAATGCACTATTGACCCCAGGGATATTTTCTATTTCTTGTTTTTTAAACGGCGCATGCGCTTTATAGATGATGCGGTGGTTGATGTCTGCGACCTGAAAAATGTCTGTTCCTATATCAAGGAAAAGATCGTCCATGGCTGTTTTGAGAGCAGTAATATCACCTTTAGATTTACGAAAGTGGGACAGGCCTGCCATGAGATCAGTATGTTTTTTCAATGTAATGGCGAGAACACGCAGCTTATTTTCTTCTCTGTCAATGAGGCTCTCGACAATAAAATAAATATCTTCCGCCTTACTGTTTTCCTTGACAAGGAGTGTGTCCTTTAATGCCTTTACTTCTATATAATAAAAGTAGGATGTTATAGCCAATACGATTAAAACCGTCATGCCGATAATCGGAAATACAATGCTGATTCTTTTTAACATGAAAGCTCTCCAGCCCTGTTTCTCAATTCATTCTGTTCTGTTTTGTTTATTTGATGTATGGTTATAATTTCATGTCGCTGAAAAAGCAAGGAGAGATGACCGTATATGTTAATAGCACTTTAAAATGTCCGGTTTTAATTAAATTGCATGCTGGATTGTAAAATTTTTGTAAAGGTAGTAAATTATCTGTCAAAAACCGTTGGCTTTACATAAAATTGTATTTTATCTTTATGATTGATACCATGGAGGAGTGAATAATGGGAGGAGTGAACAATGCGTTATTTTCCGGAGCCGGTTAAGGGCGTCCTTACATTTTTACTGATAACCGTGAACACGGCCATTTTAGCACCCACTGTCATTTTTTTGGGGGTGGTTAAACTGGTTCTGCCGTTAAAAAGCTTTTACAAAATATTTGCCAAGATAAATGTAATGATTTCTGAAAGGTGGATAGGGAATAACGCGTTTATTGTCAGATTGATGCATAAGATACAATGGGAAGTCCAGGGGCTGGACACATTAAAGCGGAGAAGCTGGTATCTTGTTGTTTCCAACCATCAGTCATGGGTCGACATTCTTGTCCTGCAGACGATTTTCCACCGCCGTATCCCTTTTTTGAAATTTTTTCTTAAAAAAGAGCTGATATGGGTTCCTATAATGGGTTTGGTATGGTGGGCTCTCGATTTTCCTTTTATGAAAAGATATTCACAAGAATTCCTAAAAAAAAATCCGCATCTCAAAGGTAAAGATATTGAAATTACTAGAAAGGCTTGTGAAAAATTCAAGGCAAACCCGATATCAGTAATGAATTTTGTAGAAGGAACCCGTTTTACGGACGCAAAACATAAAAAGCAGCAATCTCCGCATTCTCACCTGCTTAAGCCGAAAGCCGGTGGCGTCGCCTTTGTGTTTGGCGCCATGGGTGACTATCTGGACAGTATATTAAATGTAACAATAGCATATCCCCAGGGAATTCCGACCTTTTGGGATTTTCTTTGCGGAAGAGTTAACGACATCATGGTAAGGGTTGAGCCGATACCGATAACAGATGAACTCCTCGGCGATTACTATAATGACCCTGAATATCGGGCACGGTTTCAGGGATGGGTGAATGATCTTTGGGCGGAAAAAGATAAGACCGTCAGCAACCTGCTGGACCATCATATGAATTAGATCATAACTATACTCAAATTTCCTCTGTACTTTTTGATTCTTAAAATGTTACATTTCCTTCCTGACATCGCAAATTCTGCTTCATTGATATTTGTCAATTTCAGCTGTCTGTATTGATTGGCCATAGCCTGGAAGGTAAAATCGATGGCAACGCAACATGATGCGCACTCAACTTCTGAAGCCGCCAAACTGAGTACATTCACCGGTGTTTTTACGCCGAGTGTTCTCACTATTCTTGGTATTATTTTGTTTCGCCGCATGGGTTATCTGGTCGGCAGTGGGGGGCTCAGTCAGGTATTAATTATGGTGATGCTTGCCAACATCATTTCTGTCCTGACTTCAGTATCACTTTCTGCTATTGCTACCAATTTAAAGGTCAAAGGCGGAGGCGACTACTATCTGATTTCACGCACGTTAGGATTGGAATTTGGCGGTGCCATCGGTATTGTCCTATTTGGTGCCCAGTCACTTTCCATTGCCTTCTACTGCATTGGGTTTGGCGAGGTGATGGCCGAGCTTGTACCGTTTTCCCATAAGCTGTTGCCACAGTTAATTGCCGCTGCATCAGTAGCACTTTTATTTATATTTGCCTGGCTGGGATCGAACTGGGCCACACGGTTTCAATTTGTTGTTATGGCTGTTTTGATCGCCTCTCTGATATCTTTTTTTGTGGGAGGCGTTTTTCAGTGGGATATTGTCACATTTAAAACTAACTGGCTGCCTTCGGCAAACACGCCTCCATTCTGGATGCTGTTCGCCATTTTTTTCCCGGCTGCTACCGGATTTACTCAAGGCGTGAGTATGTCAGGGGATTTAAAGGATCCGGCAAAAAATCTTCCGGCCGGAACATTTACCGCAGTAGCAGTCTCAATCATCGTTTATGTGGCTGCGGCCATTGTGTTTGCCGGGACATTATCTTCCGAATCCTTAACCCGGGATTACAATGCAATGAGTCGGGTAGCAGCCATGGATTCATTGGTATGGGCTGGTGTCATGGCAGCAACTCTTTCTTCCGCCATGGCTTCTTTTATGGGTGCCCCGCGTATCCTCCAATCCCTGGCGAGTGATCGGATTTTTCCATTTCTACTTTTTTTTGCAAAGGGTGATGGGCCTTCTCTAAATCCAAGGCGAGGGATTCTTCTCTCCGGTGCTATTGCCCTGGTAACCATCGCTCTCGGTAGCCTGAACTTGATTGCGCCGGTGGTATCCATGTTCTTTTTAATCTCATATGGCCTGCTGAACTATGCAACCTATTATGAAGCCATGGCTGCAAGTCCGTCTTTTAGACCAACATTTAAATTTTACGATGCCAGGTTAAGTTTGGCAGGCGGTTTGATATGCCTGGGAGCCATGCTGGCCATAGATCTAACAGCCGGTATTATTGCCATCACATTGTTGTTTGGTATTTACCAATATCTTAAAAGAACAGCAGGCCCGGCACGATGGGCGGACAGTCAGTGTTCCCACCACCTTCATGAAATCCGTCAGCACATGCTGGCCATTTCCGATATACCGGAACATCCCAGGGATTGGCGACCCATGATTTTAATTCTATCTGACAGCTCCAGACGTCGAAAACCCCTGTTGATTTTTGCCGACTGGCTGCAGGGAGATAGCGGATTTGCCTCAGCCATGCGTCTTATAGAGGGTGAAGGGGCTCGGTTTCGAAAGATTCGAGATGATGCTGAAATCGAATTGCAGCAGGATATCAAGGACGTAAAAGTGGCGGCATATGCAAAGGCGGTAACTGTGCCGGATATTAACACCGGGATTCATACTGTGGTTCAGGCCTATGGTATGGGCCCGATTCAGTCGAATACCATACTGCTCAACTGGTTGGAAAATGCTCCTGATAATGCTGAAAATATTCGGATGGCCGCGTATAGCCGATATCTGAGCAATGTGTTCCGATTGAAACGGCACATTGTTTTGTTGAACACCTCCCAGGATGATTGGAACCACTTGATATCCCTACCGAAAGACAAGCACCGGATAGACGTTTGGTGGCAGGGGGATGCCACAAGTCGACTGCTGCTGCTGTTTGCACATATAATTTGTGAAAATAGCACATGGCGGCATGCAAAAATCCGAGTACTGGATGTCGGTGCTGATGCGGTTTCATCTGGAAAAACCGTCGCGGATTTAGGCCAGACACTTTCCGAGCTTCGTATCAGCGCAGAACCTGAAATTGTTGCTTCCGTTGATTCAGACACAATTGCTGCATATTCAAAAGATGCTGCGTTGGTGTTAATTCCATTCCGGTTAAGGAATTTTCAGGTTCTGGATTTTCTTGGTAACCCGCTAAGCGACTTGTTTTCCCGTCTATCAACATCAGCTGCCATGCTGGCAGCTCGGGATATTGATCTGTCAGCTGCCCCGGAAGAAGGAAAGGCTGCAGAACAGGCTGCTGCGAAAGATGCTTGGATCGACGCCTATCGAAAAGCACAAAAGGCTGAAACGACCGCGGAAGAAGCTTCTGAAATCATGGAGAAAAAACTGGATGAGTTTCGCCGGGCAATTGCAGACTCAGCAGATGAGTCGTTAATATCCAGGCTGCATAATGACCTTTCCTCAGCAAAAAATGAAGCGGTAAAGGCTGCACGAAAAGCGGCTAAGGCTTCTGTAAAGGCAGATGACCTTGAAAAAAGTGCGGAAGAACTCGGAGTGCAGCTGGAGGACCTTGATGCGAAATCACCGAAAAAGTGAGCCAGTGCCATTCTATTTGTTGTTTTGTCTTCCCCCTTTTTTTTATGCTTCAAAGATAATAACCGGCGCATACTCAGGTGCATAGCACAATTTTAGGATCTCAGAAAAACCAAAATTGAAGATAGATGAACTCCAAAAAAATATGCCGTTTTTTATCATAGCTGTTATAGTGATTATCATAAATATTTTCCGATTAGTTTTTGGAAATATAAACAGAGAAGGCAATTACGGTTCTTTGAAATTCATATATTTTCAATAGGTTGTAATGGGG
>JAFDJC010000046.1 GCA_019307665.1 Deltaproteobacteria bacterium
ATCAATTTTACCCGTTCTTCGATCTGTGAGTCTAAAAAAATCAGCTCAAGCAAAGTTGAAATTACCGTGACACCTGAGAAAGGTGTAAATGAAATGCCGTTCCAATGTGAAAACAGGATAGGCTTTTTCGAGGCGTTAGTAGCGATATTCACAAACAAACTTCCGGAAGTCGATCATACTGAATGCATTTTTAAAGGTGGTAATGTATGCAGATATACGATTTCATGGCAAAAACCGTTTTCCTCCTATTGGCAGGACGCAGTAAATTATATCATTATTATCCTTCTGCTTCTTAGTTCTGTATCTGTTATCATTTTTCCTTTTTCGAAAATTGTTGGGTTGTGGCCTGTATTAATTATAATTCTTTTGATATTGACGCTTTTGACAATTGTTGGTGACAGACTTGAAAAAGGAGAGCTTAAAAACAGTACGACCAACCTAAGCGGATCGACTGACAAATTAATCGAGCAGATTGAAATCAACTATAACCATGCAAGGCTTGTGAGTGAAATAGGCCAGGCGATAAGCAGAGATGTCAATATCGAAGATGTGCTGACCAATGTGATTAGGACTTCTGAAAAACGGCTGGATTACGACCGCGGACTGATTCTTCTTGCAAATAAGGAGAAAACCCGACTGCTATTTCGGGCCGGATTCGGCTACTCAGATGACCAACTTAACTTTCTCAGAAACACAGCGTTTCATCTTGACAGGCCGGAATCAAAAGGTGTCTTTATCGTATCCTTCAGAGAGCAAAAACCTTATTTGATAAACGATATCAATTCAATTGAAAAAAAACTTTCATTGCGAAGTCTTGCATTTGCAAAAAAACTTGGTACCCAATCATTTATCTGTTGCCCGATTGTTTGCGATAATGAACCACTCGGCATTTTTGCTGTAGATAATCTGAAATCCAAACGGCCTCTTGTTAAGAGTGATATGAGTTTTCTTATGGGCATAGCCCCTGTTATCGGAATCAGTATTCGCAACGCAGACCTTCTCGATGCACGGGACAAGCAGATGAGGTCGATTCTCCAGGTAATGGCCGCAAGTATAGATGCCCGTGACCCCATGACCGCCGGTCATTCTGAAAAAGTTACAGAATATGCACTGGGAATTTGTGATGAACTCGGACTGTCAAAAGATTATTGTGAAGTTGTAGGCGTAGCCGCTTCATTACATGATTATGGAAAAATTGGTGTGCCTGATTCGCTTTTAAAAAAGGAAGGCAAGCTTACAGACAGTGAATATGAAGTTATTAAAACCCATGCTAAAAAAACTAAAGTCATTTTATCGAGAATTAGTTTTGAGGGAATGCTGAGACAAGTGCCTGAAATTGCAGGTGCCCATCATGAAAAGTTGGATGGGAGCGGTTATCCCGATGGACTTAAAGGAGATGAGATCCCTCTCGGGGCTCAGATTATTGCAGTGGCAGATTTTTTTGAAGCCATCACCTCCAAAAGACACTACCGTGCACCTATGATTGTTGACGAAGCATTTACTTTGCTTTGCAAGGAGGCTGATATACATTTCGAGAAGAGAATTATCGATGCTTTTATAAACCATTATTCAAGGACTAATGGTTATGAAAGGCCTATGGATGTGATTTCTTCAAATTAACTGAAATTTGTGTCATGATGATCCACGGATGGATTATTATGTAATTTTGAGAGATTTATACTCCCATTACTTGGGGAAAGACCATATGATACAAACAAAGCTACATAAAAAAGATGAATAGTCTCATAAAGACATCTGTTAATCATTATCAAGTACAACCAGAGGCAAAGGATTCTTTAAAGGAAATAAAATATGAAGGTTTATTTATTAAAAATGAAAATAAATTAAAAAAACATTGTATTCTTATGCTTTCGGGTACAAGTACCCAACTTGCGGATATAGATTATTTCATTAGTCATTTGGTTGATAGGGAATACTCTATCGCATCAATAGAGCGCTTTATTGGTGGACCTTTTAATATTTGGATAAAACCTAAACTTGAGAGAAAGGAAGCATTAAAGCATTTTATTTGTCAGTTAAAAGAAAATCATAATATAGAAAAAATTGATATTATAGCACATTCCTATGCGCCATTTGAAGTTATACGGTTACTCATAGATGCCCCTGAACTGTATAGAAAGTATGTCGGTAATATTTTATTTATTAATCCGGCGGGATTTAATGACAATATAAAATATATACCGCACTGTCTCCGGTTTTCATTCATTTTTATTATGAAAGAATATGGTAGTGCACTTGTTAATTTGTTAAGAAAAGGCACTGGAGATAAATTCCTAAGAGAATTTTATTTAAATAAACTTCGTGCTATAACTTCTCTTTTTTTAAAAACAATACAAAATCCGGTGAGAACGTTTAAAGAGGTTGCTGACATTGTTTCATTTAAATTATCATTTCATGTGAAGAACCTTATAGAACTTTATGGATACAATTTCCACTTTTTCTTAAATACTGGAGATGAATTGGTGAACGTTTCAAAAACCTTACAACAAATTAAAGAACTGGTTCCTGAAAAAAGGATAATGACATTTTCTGGTAATCATTTGGATATATTGATTCATAAAAACCAAATAAAATTATTTTTAAATTATTTAGATAAAATTATGGTGATATCATGATAGACGCGATTATAATATCAGACACAGGCAACGATACTTTTTCAGCTTCAAGTCCGTTACGCCTTCAACTCAGTGGAAAGATAGCTTTAATTCAAAGTGTAAAAAATTATTTAAATAATAATGGAAGAATAGTAACCCCGGTAAAGGGAGAAAATGAAAAGAACTGGCATTGTGCGCCTAAACTTAATGGAATTAGACTCTTTAGCTATCTTCATGCGCGTGGATTTAACATTGAGCTGATAGATTCATATTATCAGGAGCGAGATCATTTTATCAAAATGCTTAATGATAATCCTAAGGCGATAATCATATCTACAACGTTTATATCCAATAAAGATGATCTCAGAGAATTAGCAGAAAATATTCGTTCAGTAGCACCGGATGTTTTTATTATAGCCGGAGGCCCTTTTGTATTATCATCTTATCTTCTTTTGCAGCGTTCTAATGATAAAGATTATGATGTCATCAGCCCAAAAGATGACTTCCTGTTTTTAAGCAATGATAACAACCCGGATATTGATCTGTATATTATCGATAAATATGGCGAGCAAATATTATCAGAAGCATTGGATAGTATAAAAGAAGGAAACCAGGTAAATCATTTGCCCAATACTGCCCAATGGAACGGCAAAGAATATGTATTTTCCGATCAAAAGGAATTATCCCCCCCTGACATCGGTGTTGAGTGGAATAATATACCGGAAAAATTTTTCAAATTGAGTGTAATAAATATGCAGGCAAGTACAGGCTGTCCCTTTAATTGTGAGTTTTGCAATTTTGTTAAAGGCAGGAAATATAATTTTGTAAAGCCACTTGATCAGTTAGTCAAAGAACTTAAAACTATATCTGATAGAGGGGTAAAGTATGTCAGATTTGTAGATGATAATTTCAGGCTGGGCAGGAATGACCTGAATGAAGTTTGCAAAAGATTTATAGATGAAGGGCTTGATTTAAAATGGATGAGTTTTATCAGAGCCAGCACATTAGATGAAACAGATTTTGATTTATTAAAAAGGTCCGGTTGTGTGGAAACACAAGTGGGAATTGAATCAGCTGATAAAGAAATACTGAAAAAAATGAACAAACATGCTGATCCCGACATGTATTTTAGAGCCATTTCCAACCTGCTAGACGTTGGGATAAACTGTTCCTCCTGTTTTTTTGTTGGCTTTCCGGGAGAAACCGAAGAAACTTTTAAAAGAACTATTGATTTTATTGAAAGCATTCCCAAAGATTCCCAAGAGGGCATATTTTACTGGTCAATATATCCATTTTTAGTTCTTCCGCTCAGTCCTACCTATGAATCAAAGAAAAAAGCAAAATATAACCTTAAAGGGTATATGGACAAATGGGAGCACAACACGATGAATTCCGGGCAGGCATATCAACATATAAAAAATGCGTTTCTTAAAATAAAGAATGCAAGTCCTATCTACAGCGGTGATAATCTAGATATGTTAATGGAATTGCCGCTTAGCAGGAGGAAAGAATTTATGAAAGTACGTCATGATTTATCAAAAAGATTTTTAAAAGACCCTTTTGATAAATCACTTGTTTTAAGTTCGTTTGCAAAGATTTTTAAAGAATAGTACTTATGACAACGAAACTCCTTCATTAGATCTTTTGCACCTAGTTAAGATGAAGGCTTAACGCCACGGCAAGAAATAATGGGTGTATATGTGAACCTCCTTGGGTCATTGAAAAAATTTTTAAATTCTTCAAAAAACTCCTCGTATCCACCGTCGTATTCTTCAAACCCGTAACCTGAGTTTTTTCCAGCTACTTCAACTTTTGTTGTCCAGTTGAAACTGTCGGTTTCATTCAGCTCACCGTAAATCAAATGATGTGATGAGAGGTGAACGTTTATATTTTCGTAATCTTGATCATAAAGATATGAGTATAGCTTTATACCGATATAAGGATCAAAGTCGGCATTCTTTTCCAGAAGTTCAATGACTTCCTTAAGCGCTTTTTTGAGGCGTTTTGACTGGCCATAATGGTTCATACAGTTGTAGTCCAGGTCAATAAGACAGAGTATTCCGCCTGGTTTCAGTATTTCGGTCAGGCTCTTTACAATATCAAAGCTTTTGGAGCGATGGTACTCAAGAAAGAAACGAACCCAGATAAAGTCAAATTTACCAATGCTATCAAGTGGAGCAGATATATCATGGCATGAGAAGCGTGTGCCGGTATGTCCATAATTTTCCTTCGCATATTCGATTCTCTCTTGTGATGAATCAATACCAACAGCTTCACCGGAAGGCTGCACCATATGATGCAGATGAGCGGTCGTTTTTCCGGTTCCACAACCGATATCCGCAACGCGCATTCCCGGTTTAAGACCGGCCCATTTGGCCTGCTGTTCGGTGATCCGGTTCTCTGTTTTCATTTCAAGGCGAAGGGATTCTTCTTCATTTTCCATTAAATATTTTGACATTGACCAAACCGCGAACCATTTTTTATGATGTGATGTAGACAGATGTATATCACTGCAATTGACATTAGTCAACGCTCTGATTAATAATGTCAATAGCACTTTAAAATGTCCGGTTATAGAAAATTGAGAAAAAGAATTCTTGACTTCGTACTATAAAAAAGATTAATCTTAGGCTGAAAAGATATTTCCAGACAATTTTATGAAAAAAATATCACACAAATTTAATCTGTTCAATAAAGGCAGATATTATGCGAAGATTTGGAGTCCCGGCTGTAGAGATGAAAAAAATGTGTGATAAAGATCTTTTTTCGCCAAGATTACATTTGCTTGTCATAATGTCAAAAGCATATTTACAGGGAATGCCCGTTGGAGATCACCGAAAGAAGGCTATAATAGATAATGCCCACAGCCTTTTTTATCAGTCGCTTCAGATTTTACAGGATAACGAACAGCAAGCCACACCGAAAAATAATGAAAAAGACACTGAATTTTACGAGGAGATGAGCCCTGAACATATTTTTCACCAAAGGGTGCAACTCCTTGCTGTGATGGCAAAGGCCTTTGCCGAAGGACGTCCCATGGGAGAATTCAAAAAAATCGCGCTGCAAGAAAATCTTGAGTATATTTGCAATGCTATCACATTTACAGACAAAGTAGGTGATATGGAGTTTCTCAAAGTCGCCTGATACCCTGCCCGAAATTTTGCCTGAAACTTTGACACACCACTTGTCGACCGATTAAATACCCCGAAAAATTATTAGAAGCCATTTCAAAAATGCTATATATTTTAATCTCATTGTCAAAACCAAGAAGCTAATCCTCGAAATATTTCATATATTCCTCCGGTTGTCTTTTTGGTTTTTCCTCGACCTTAAACCATATTTCTATTTTTGAGATAGCTTCTAACCTAGGAATTTTTTATATCTGGATTCAGCAAATTATGGATATGTTCAAAATAACCGTCTGATGACTGTATGTTTAGGACCCAGAAATTATACAGCTTTTCATAATGGACGGGTTCGGTTTTTACATAATCGACAGGATATATAAGTATCGGAATTTTTTTCTGTTCAAATTTTTCAGTTGCCATTGCAATCGTTGTATTAAAGATATCTGCCGGTAGGGCATCGGGCTCAAGGACGAATATTTTAATACAGTTTGAAAGGTCTGACATGTTTAATGAAATATCTGAAATATTAACCATAACAACTGCCTTAAGCACACTTTTATTCTTAAGGGATAGCAGCCGCCTCTCCCGTTTAAATCCAAGTCTTTTGAATTCTTCTGAAAGCTCATAACGGTCTCCGTTTCCGGACTCCATATCAAGGGCCTTTATCATCAGTCCGCCTGATGTCTGTTCATAATATCCTTCAAGCTCAAGCAATTCTTTAGGTGTCGTTTTTTCAAGCACCCACGAGTCTGGAAGCATAGCCTTGCTGTTTGTTTTTTTTCGATAGTGAGAGTATGCAAAGGTGTCGAGTGAAGAGGCCTTTGGATCATTTATCGACTTTGCAGCACCACCGAAAAAATTAGCAGGAAATTGATTCTCAGGCCTGAAGTAGCATACCACATAATCCATGTGGCTGGAATATAAGCGGTGAGAGTCGTAGACAAAACGTCCTATCTGGTTCAGCACTGCCAGACCGGCCTTGATAAAATCAGTTTTTAATGCTGCATGGTGATGGATAAGCCATGCATTTTCATATAAACGTAGCATGGCCATATGTCCGAGCACTTTGCCTTTTTTCTGATATATGAAATGCCTGGCAATAGTAGGATTTTGAGTATACAGTTTCTCATAGGTTGCCTTTATTGTTTCTTTGTTTGCCTGGATAAAGGCATATTTTTTAGGGTAAATGAAACCGGTTTCAAAGAAGAACTTCCAAAGGCTATCCATATTAATCTTGTTGCAGATATAAGAATTTCTGTTGTCAGCCTGATGAAGCATGCCCATCAATTTTCGGTGGTCTTCAAGATCCATGTCAAGAAAAGTCAGCACACATTTTATAATATCTCTACTGGCTTCATCATTTTGTTCCTTCCTGTAAACCACCTGTGCCCGGCAGTTTAATTTGAAACTTCCGGCAAAATCAAGTTCAAGGGAAGGAATCACCATGCCGGCAAGCAGCAGGCCGTTTTCACGGTCATCCTCTACGGAAAAACCGGAGCCGGACATATCGATCACTTTAAGGGAAGCTGTTTTTCCTGTAAAAGGATGCAAAAAGATCATATCAGGAGACGGGGACAGCTCTTGTCGCTGGCTGCGAAATACTTTTGGTTTAAACCGTTGAATCACATGATTTAAAGGTTCAAGTATATAATCCTTCGTCAACTTGCCGTCATTCTGCCTGAGAATTCTACTTTCTCCGGAAAAGAGTATTTCATATCCGTTTTTGAAAATAATATTTACTTTTGATTTCGGATTGATCCACTGGAATGTCTGGGGGGGGGTTGCGGTCAGTTCTATCCGGAAAGAAACAGAACTGAAGTCTATTAATACGCCGGAGAAATAAACGCCATTTTGGACCAGCTCTACTTTCAGGCTTTCGCATATATGCCGATTCATTTTCCTGTAACTTTTTTCAGTACAAGTTTTCGGTAGATTCAGACATATGCCTTTTTTTGTAATGCTGACAGGTCGTGATGTGACTGAGAAGGCTTTTTGTCCATTAGCAATAATGAGATCCTGAAATTCTAATGTGTCAATAATATTTTCAATCCCGTCAGGATCGGTCCATAGACAGACCAACCGGTTTCCAATGCATGGTTGAGGGCTTGCTGATTTTGAGATAATGTTTTTGTGTCTGGGATGCCTGAAGTTGACATCAACGGTTCCATTCTGGAAATTAATATAGTTAAGCCTATTGACAAGTTGCTTTTGCCCGACAGGACCATCTACAATCGGTCCTGAAGAAGTGGAACCGGTTCCGTCTTCAGCAGTTGCATTCTGCATTTTTTGGGTCTTGGCTATATATTTATCCTGCTTTTTTTTTTCAATATAGTCCATGGAGTCCCTTGCAGTACTTAATCGGCATTTCGTATCGATTGATTAACTGTTAGTACTCAGCAAATTTTCTGTCAATGAGAAAGAAATATTCCAATTTAATATTCGAATTTTTTCTATCATTATGCCATTCGTTATATTTTACTGCAAATATCGTGCAAATTATTAGACATTTTTTCATTATAAACAATTTAATAATATCAAACGATTAGAGCATTTAATGGTCATGGCGTATATAATTATGTAATTTATTTCCTAAATTTGTCATGACCGATTACAAATTTTGAGTAACTATTCACATATACCGCACAATTTACATGACTTCATAGGGCAGGGAGGAGAAATTTCACCGGCTTTTGCCAATTTATATTCCTGCGCAAGAAACGATTTTTTAATACCGTGATCGATAAAATCCCAAGGTAAGAGTTCCGACGGTGAGCGTTCCCTTAGCGCAATCAAATTTGTATCCATCCGGGATTCTTTAAGTGTTTTGGGCCAGTTCATCTTGTTTTTAAGGGCATGAATTAGAATGTCTGCCGATCGCCGATCGCCTCTTGTAAGAATCGCCTGAATAAAAGCGTTCTTAGGAGATTCCGCCTGAACTTTTATATTTGGTGTTTGCCTTAAAGATTGTCTGATGCGCTTAATTTTATTTTTGAGGGTAACGGAGTCATTCATTGAGGCCCACTGAAACGGTGTGAAGGGTTTTGGCACAAACGGATTGATACTCACAGTAATTGTACCGATTTTTTTTCTTTTCCTGCTTGATTTTAAAAAGCGCTCCTTTATTTTTTTACACAAAAGAATAATTGCTTCGATATCATCGTCAGTTTCTGTTGGAAGCCCGATCATAAAGTAAAGTTTTAGGTTGGGGATTCCTCCTGCAACAATCATTTCTGTTGCATCGAGAATCTGCTTTTCTGAAATGTTTTTATTAATGACGTTTCGCATCCTTTTAGATCCTGCATCGGGTGCGATAACCGCAGTTTTAACCCGACTCTTTTTTAGTGCTGCTACCAGTTCGGGTGTCAGGGCGTCGGCGCGAAGAGAACTAAAGGAAACTTTTAATTTCTTTCGGGCAGCCAGGTCGCATAATCGCCCTATGTCCGGGTGATCGGATACTGCAGCTCCGACAAAACCGATTTTTGTGGTAAGATTGGAACCTTCTTCTATATTATCCTGTAGAAGTGAATATGGCCTGAATCTCGGAGGACGGTAAACAAATCCCGCGCTACAGAATCGGCAGCCGTGCGCACATCCTCTGCTAACCTCTATTAGAAAGCTGTTTTTGAAGGTAGTTTGATAAGTCAGGACAGCGGTACAGGTGGAAATATTTGAAATGTCATCTGTAACAACACGCTTAACCTTTGCCGGTATTCCAGGATCTGGTTTTATAGAAAGAAGTGTCCCATCATTATTATAAATATGTTTATAAAAATAAGGTATATATGCGCCTGGTAATTTTTTTGCCAGGTTTTTAAGCAAAGTTTTTTTTTCCGAGAGAGGATCATAAAAATTAAAAAATCGGGGAAGCAGCCGTTCGGCTTCCCCGATCAGAAAACAGTCGACAAATGGTGCAACAGGTTCAGGGTTCAAAAAACAGGCGACTCCCCCCGCAATTATGAGGGGGTGGGGGTCTCCTCTGGCAGCGGATTGCAGGGGGAGACCTGCTTTTTCAACGACGGCTATCAGGTTTAAGTAGTCAACTTCAAAGGAAATCGAAAATGCTATTATGTCAAATCCAGACAGCGATCTGTTTGACTCTATTGTTTTGGGAACATCGGAACCCTCCTTATTCTCCGGTAGAAATGCCCTTTCACATACGACACCATCCATCTGGTTGATAAGGCTGTAAGTTGTCTGAAAGCCAAGGTTAGACATTCCCACAGAGTAAGTATTCGGGTAGACAAGTGCCACATAAATTCTGCCCTTCCTGTGTTTTGGCACTGCATTGATTAAATGCAGTGTATTTATTTCAGACTCAGCATACCTGGAATATGGTCCGGTATTTTTTTTTGCCATCCTTAATGTCTTTAAGCTAGTCTGCCTTACGCCTTAAAAATGTCGGTACATCAAGATCATCATTATCGAGTACGACCCCTTTAAAACCCTTATATGTTGCACCACCCGATTCCCCGACAGCTTCTTTTTGGCGAATAAATGTCGGTTCTTCAAATGCAGAGGCACTTCTTAAATCTTCAGCTGTAATATCTCTCACTTTTCCGCGGAGAATTCCTGCATCCTGCCTTTGCTGCTTAATAGATTCTTTTTTTGAGTCGATACCGGTTGCGATTACCGTCACTCTCATTTCATCACCGAGGTTTTCGTCTATGGCCTGGCCCCAGATAATTTCCGCGTCATCTCCGACCTCTTCATGTATACGGTCAGAGGCTTCGGTCATTTCATCCAGTGTCATTTCACTGGTGCAGGTTATATTCATCAAAACCCCTTTGGCTCCTGAAATCGAGAAATCTTCAAGAAGCGGATGAGAGATTGCTCTTTCTGCAGCTTCTGTAGCCCGGTTTTCACCGGAAGCGATCCCTATGCCCATAAGTGCCATGCCTGCTTTGGACATTGTTGTTCTGACATCAGCAAAATCAAGATTTACGAGTCCGGGCACCATGATTAAATCTGTTATTCCTTTAACCGAGTGGTGCAGAATCTCATCAGCTTTTTTAAACATTTCTAGCATTTTAGCATTTTTAGGGGCTATTCCGCGAAGCCTGTCATTGGGAATAGTGATGACCGTATCTGCAACATCCTTTAAATTGTCGATTCCCTCTTCAGCCTGCTTGGCTCGTTTTTTTCCTTCAAACGAAAAAGGCTTTGATATTACGGCCACCGTCAATGCACCAAATTCCTTGCAAATTTCAGCAATGACGGGAGTTGCCCCTGTCCCGGTGCCGCCTCCAAAACCCGCTGTGAGGAATACCATATGGCTTCCTTCAAGCGCTTTTTTAATGGCATCGGTATTCTCAATGGCTGCATCCCTACCTATATTCGGATTTGCACCGGCACCCAGGCCTTCGGTCAATTTTGCACCTATTTGAATTTTTGTTGGAGCTTTAGAAATATCAAGGGCCTGGGCATCTGTGTTCGCGGCAATAAATTCAACGCCAAGAAGATTCGAGTCTACCATGTTGTTGATAGCATTTCCTCCTGCACCGCCGATGCCTATTACTTTGATTTTTGCCGAGCTTTCATTTTCCACATAAGTAAAATTCATGTTCCCCACCTCCATTAACCATCAGATAAAGTTAATAAAACATACAAATATTATACCCAGGCTTTCGCCTGTTTTTTTCTTTAATATGACAATAGATATGCGGCTCATTAAATAATATCCTGAAACCATTTTTTCATTCTTCCGGTAAGCTTGTTAAAGATATTGGAGTCCCTGATCCTGAATTTACTTTGAGATCGATTTTTTGCTCCGAATATGACAAGCCCGACAGCAGTGGCATACATTGGATTGTTTACAACATCCACAAGACCGCTTATTCCACGAGGCCTGCCAAGGCGTGTGGGAAGATTTAAAACCGATTCAGCCACTTCAACGACTCCGTCCAAAAGAGCTGTGCCGCCTGTGATAACAGCTCCGGATGTCACAAGGTTTTCCATTCCTGCCCTCTGGATTTCTCTCTTAATAAGACTGAACATCTCCTCCATACGTGGTTCGAGTATTTCACCAAGTATCTGCCGTGGAAGTTTTCGCGGTTTTCTGCCGCCCATGCCTGAGATTTCAATCGTTTCATCCGCAGTTATATGGTCGGAAACGCAGGATCCATATTTCTTTTTGATTTTTTCAGCTTCAGTCTTAGATGCTCTGAGTCCAATGGATATATCATTAGTTAAATTATTACCTCCCAGGGCCAGAACAAACGTGTGGCGAATATTATTTTTATTGAATATGGCGAGGTCGGTAGTGCCGCCCCCCATATCGAGCAGAGCTGTGCCGACATCTTTTTCTTCACTTGTCAATACAGACTCTCCTGAAGCCAGCGATTCAAGAACTATATCACAAACATCAAGGCCTGCCCGGTTTGTACACTTGACAATATTGTGGGCAGATGCAACAGCACCGGTTACAATATGTATTTTCGTTTCAAGACGAACTCCGGTCATTCCAACAGGATTTTGGATACCCGGTTCCTCATCCACAATAAATTCCTGGGGAAGCACATGAATAACTTCCCGGTCCATGGGGATAGCCACTGCTCTTGCGGCGTCTATTGCTCTTTCTACATCTTGCTCTGTAATTTCAGCCCCTTTTACAGCGATGATTCCGTGGCTGTTAAATCCGGTAATGTGACCGCCTGCAATTCCGGCATAAACTGATGAGATCTCGCAGCCTGCCATCAATTCTGCTTCTTCCACAGCTTTTTTAATTGAATCGACTGTTGACTCAATGTTTACGACAACTCCCTTTCGTAGCCCGACTGATGGATGAGATCCTATACCGATGATATTCAAATCCCTGCCGGTAGCTTCCGCCACAACGGCACATATTTTAGTAGTGCCGATATCAAGACCGACAATCAGTTCATGTCCCTGCACGTCAAACCCCCTTTTTTTTATTGGCCGATGATGAAGTCTTATCAGGCCGTATTACGATCCGATTTGTCTGGATGAGATCTATCGAATCGATTGCTTTAAACCGGCTTTGTTTGTCAAGATAACAAAAAACATCTTTAAGCCTTTGGTATTTATTGAAATAATCATTAAAGCCGATGCGAACCGTTTTAATTGGCCCTTTGGAGTGCAGTGTAAGTCCGATTTCTCTGTCAACCTTAATTTGTTTTATCGAAAAGAGGTCGAAGATCACATTTCCTGTCTTTGTGTTTAACTTTAAAATATTCATTACTGCATCAAGGGTTGTGCTTCTGGATTCACCGGCAATATTCAGGTCCGAATACTCGAGCCCTTTTACAATCGGCATGCTATTAAGGTCGGATTCATCAGCTTCTTTGAAAATTTCTCCGTATTCATTGATAAGGAACAAACGCCCCATGTCGAGTATAGCGAGTGGTTTATGTTCAATAATTTTGATTGATATTCCCGAAGGCAGTTCTCTGATAACTTCTGCCTCGGCAATCCAGGGATGTGCGACCAGCCTCACCCTCGTCATCGGAAGACTTGCTGAAAGAATATTGTTTTCTTTACTGATTCCTGCCTGGCAAAGGATTGTGTCGTTGGATAATCTTTCCGTTCCTTCTATTCTTATCTTCGTGACTTTAAAATAATCGCACTGGGTCAGCATATCATGAGCAAATATCAGCGAGATGCTGATAATGAATGTTAGAAAGACACCTGCGGTTATTTTGAGGAAGTGAACAAAAGGCAGATTGAATAAGCGGTTTTGTTTTTGTACCGCAGCTTTTTTCCTATATCTGTTTGCTCTTATTCTTTTTTTACCCTGCAATTTTCACCTCAGGTTCCAGCTTTATATTAAAACGTTCGAACACTGTCTTCTTGACGGTTTCCATTAAAATTAAGAAATCTTTCGCAGATGCATTGCCGGTGTTAACAATAAAGTTGGCATGTTTCTCTGAGACTTGTGCGCCACCAACTTGGCGGCCCTTCAACCCGGCAAGTTCAATCAGTTTGCCTGCGGGTTCCTCTGACGCAGGATTTTTAAAAAAGCAGCCTGCATTTGGAAGTGATGTGGGCTGATTTGTTCTGCGAGCTTTAAGAATTTGTTCAGCTTCTTCTTTTATTGTTTCGCGGTTACCTCTGGTGAGACTGAAACATCCCTCAATAATAACCGGGAGTCTTTCTATATTATTGAAAACAGAATTTTTTAATGACAGCTCTCTGTGTTTAAAATCAAGTTTGTCCTTTTCCAACTCGACAACTGTTTTGTCAGGGAGTAAAAACGTTACTGTTTCAATGACATCTTCCATTGAACCAAGTGACGTACCGGCATTCATTGCAATCGCTCCACCGATAGTCCCCGGAATGCCAATGGCAAAATTCATTCCTTTGGCTCCTTTTTCAATCGCTAAGCGGCAGAAGGACTGCATTTTCAAACCTGCTGCGGCTTTAAGAAGGCAGGTTTTATCATTTTCAGATTTTTCTGTAACTTCTTCAAGCTCTCTGGTGAGTACTATTGCAATGCCTCGAATCCCGCTGTCACTGACAAGCAGGTTCGTGCCGCCTCCAATAACAAACCAGTTGAGACTGTTCCGACCTGCCCAATGGATTAACTCAGCCAGTTCTTTTTTATTTTCAGTTATGACAAATGCATCAGCCGGACCGCCCACTCTCAGAGAAGTATGATTCGCCATAGGCTCATCAAATTTCACGCGTTCTCGGAAATTTTTTTCAAGCCATTGCTTC
>JAFDJC010000226.1 GCA_019307665.1 Deltaproteobacteria bacterium
GGAGCTTAAAGGAAAAGATCTTGTTTATTCGCTTGAAATGCTTACCGATATGGGATTGAATACAAAGGTTAAAGGATCAGAGTACAGCAGCACTGTTCCGAAAAATCACATAATTTTTCAGGATCCTGAACCCGGAGCAAAAATCAAAAAAGATCGTGATGTCCGAATTATTATTTCCAAAGGCACTAAAACCATTATTATGCCAAGGCTGACAGGCCTCCCGGTTCAACAGGCTAAAATCATTATCGAAGAAAACGATCTTCTGTCCAGTATTGAATCTTATACATTTCATCCAAAATTTAAAAAAGATGAAGTTATAACGCATTTTCCTTTAAACGGTTCGGAAATAAAACGAAACACGCCGATTGACCTGCTGTTGAGTCTTGGTGTGCGGCCTGATGCATACATTATGCCTGACATGAAAGGGACATCTCTCAACAATGCAATCCTTTTATTGGAAAAATACAACCTTTTAACAGGTCAAGTCACATCTGTCTTTCATAAGCACAAACCGGACAATATGATTGTTTTACAAAATCCCCGGGCGGGCGATCGGGTACTGGAGGGAAGCAGTGTGGACCTCGTCATCAGTCGCAGGCATGACCGTGTCGACACTTCATTCCTGAAAGGAGAAACCGGTATCAGGCTTTTCAGGTACAGACTTGAAAACGGTTTTTTAAGAAAACGCATAAGGATCAATGTTAACTGCTTTGGCATGCAGAACGATTTCTTCAATGAACTTGTAAAACCGGGAAAGGAAATATGGGTTCTTATACCGCGTTTTACAGATGCCACCGTATTGTTGTATGAAGAAGAAACACTTGTAAAAACAATCGTATTTGACTAACCTATAAAATAATGGAGAAGGTAATGAAAATTATTGCACCATCTATTCTTTCCGCAGATTTTACAAAACTTGGAGAAGAAATTAAAAGTGTTGAAAATGCAGGAGCGGACTGGATACATATCGACGTCATGGATGGGCATTTCGTGCCCAGCATTACTTACGGTCCGATTATTGTAGAAGCATCAAAACGGGTAACTTCACTCCCTTTGGACGTGCATTTAATGATCGAAAATCCTGACGCGTCCATACCGGATTTCATAAAAGCAGGAGCGGATCTCATTTCTGTGCATGTTGAGGCCTGTGTGCATTTAAACAGAACGATCCAGATGATAAAGGAATCAGGTATTAAAGCAGGTGTGGCTCTTAATCCTGCAACTTCCATCGATTCAATCGGCTTCATACTCGAATATGTCGACTTTGTTTTAGTAATGAGTGTCAACCCAGGATTTGGAGGGCAATCATTTATCCCGAATTCGCCGGCAAAAATCAAAGCCCTTAAAAAGGTGATTAAAGACAGGGGCCTTTCAACACTGATCCAGATTGACGGCGGTGTGAGTCAAAATACAATTAAAGAAATCTCTATGGCTGGAACAGATTCATTTGTCGCCGGCTCTGCTATTTTCGGCAGTGATGATTATAAGAAAACAATCGATATTTTCCGAGAAAAAATATCATAGAAAAAAATAAATGATAACAGGAGTTGATAATGAAGCAGCGCAAAATACTGGTCATTCACGGACCTAACTTGAACATGCTCGGGAAAAGAGAGCCTGAAATTTACGGAACAACAACACTAGAAGATATCAACAAAGGTCTATCTGAAAAAGCAATTAAATTAGGATGTTCGGTAGACACATTTCAATCAAATCATGAAGGTGATATTGTAGAAAAAATACAAGACACAAAAGGAAAATATGATAGTATTATTATCAACCCTGCCGCCTACACACACACTAGTGTCGCCATAAGGGATGCCTTATTGCTTCTGGATATTCCCGTTATTGAAATCCACCTTTCCAACATATACAAGCGTGAGCCTTTTCGCCACAAATCAATGCTTGCCGATGTTGTCTCCGGACAGATTTCAGGCTTTGGAGCGAACAGTTATTTTCTCGCCCTTGATGCCATTTCAGAACTAATATCGAAGCCATCGCAGGATTAATAAATGTACAATAGCGATTAAGATCTTTTTTTTCAGATCAATACATGTCCCATGTCCCTTCATGATAATAACGATAAAGGACAGGGCTCAACTCCGTATTAACCCGAATATCATTTGCCTTGTTATCATCCAAAATACCTTTCCCAAAGTGAATCATCGAAATCATGGCATCTTTGTTTAAAAACCGCGTGTCTATGCCATCAAAATGTAATTGCATTGCCAACGCCCTCAGTCCTTTGTCATCAATTTCCGAATCCTTAACCCCGAGGACCCATCCCCACTCACCCATTGTTGGAATCTGGTTATGGTAGGCCAATGTTGAAAACCCGGATGCTTTTATGGTTTTCAGAATGCATAAAAACGCTTTTTTTGAAAAATAAGGGCTGCCGGCCTGCGTTACCATCACACCGTTTTTCTCAAGATGCTTTTTTACCATCCTGTAAAAACTCTCCGAATATACATGCATAAGATCAATCGAATCAGGATCCGGCAGATCGATAATTACTGTGCTATATAGTTTTGAATCGTTTTTTAAAAAAACCGATGCGTCCTGGTTTACAATTCTAACCATCGCATTTTTCATGGAACCCTGGTTGATTTCAACAAGCAGAGGATGAGTTTTTGCGATCCCTGTCATAACCGGATCCATATCCACAAGTGTGACAGATGTCGCATCCCCGTGCTTTAATACTTCCCTCAGTGCCAGACCATCCCCTCCCCCGAGAATCAGTACACTGCCGGAACCATGGGCAATCGTCATAGCGGGATGAACAAGGGGTTCATGATACTTTTCTTCATCAAATGTTGAAAACTGCTCCTGTCCATTAATATAAAGCCAATAATAATCTTTCCATCTGGTCATGACAATCTTCTGATAGGTTGTCTGTCTTGAATATATTACTTTGTCCTTGTATTTCTTTTGTTCCCCGTATCTGATAACCGGCTCTGCAAACAGGGCAAGTGCGGATAGGAATAGAGCCGACAGAACAAAACCGGCCACAAGCAATTTCTTTTTTTTAACCAGGGGAAAAAACCGCCACAGTAAAAATGATGCTACCAAAAAATTTATACTTCCCAGAATTATCGGGGTGTATGTCATCCCAAGATATGGAAGAGCTATAAAAGCAAACAACAGGCCGCCGAAAAGCGCTCCAAAATAATCCTTTTCCATGACCCCTGAAATATTGACCCTGAGTTCTTCATAATCGTCGTTCAAACGTGTAACAAGTGGAATTTCAAGTCCGATCAGGCATCCGATAATAAATGCCTGTGAATAAATGATCAGACCGGTATAGTGCGTAAAGGCTGCCAGACCATAGGCCAGCTCGGCCGATACAGCGCATAATATGGAAAGTAAAAATTCGACAAGAATGAAAACATCGAGTAAATTTTTTTTAAAAAAACGACTTACATGGCTGCCGAGTCCCATGGCAAAAAGCATGAGAGACATGACAATTGTCCATTGAAATATGGCGTTACCGATCAGATAGGTTGCAAGAGTGGAAAGAACAAATTCGGCAACTATACCCGCGCATCCGGTTGCGAAGAGTGATGCTTTAAGCGCTATACTTTTGCTTCTGGAGTTATACACACCAGTAAATAATAAATGCAGCCGCAATATATGAAAAGGCTTCGATATAAGCAGCGCCTATATTGGGTGTTTCCTGGCCGACAATTTCATCGGTCAGCTTCACCGTTGGAAGAAGAATTTTATCGGTAAGAAGCCTTACTACCGGCAATATGACAAGACCGAACAATGAAATCGCGAGATATGGCGGCAAATCTTCTTTCCATGAAGAAAAATCACCCTGGGCGGCAAGCCCGACAACAATCCCCATTCCGATAACCAAGCCTGCAACACTGACACCGGCCGCAACATTATCTTTTTCTATTTCATCATGGACATTGTAAGGGGTTATCAGGTTATAAACCTTCACAGCTATTATAAGGATCAACTGTCCAAGCGCCCAGAAGCCCGTAGTGGTCCAGATGTTTCCGCCCTCTCCTGATACAGCGCCAAAAATGATCAGGCCCGACGCGATATTGACGGCACAGATTACCGCTCCGGTTCCCTGGTTCTTGTCCCGAATAAGCTCATCGGACAACTTAAATTTATAAAGCAATATCTTGTCGCACAGAAACCATGATATATTTAATAGAACAATGCCGAGAGTTCCGTAAATGGAAAGGTCCAAAATGTCATCGACAATGCTTGTATGAGGGCCGGTCATGGTTCCGCCCAAAGCAAGAACAAGACCGAAATAATACCCTACCATAGCGAGCGCCATTGCAGGATTGTCTTTCTCAACAAGCTCCTCGGTAAGCTTATATTCCCTGTGAAGGAGATCATTTATAAGTTTGCCGATGAAAAAAATGATGAAAAAAACTGCGATAAGAATTATACCTGTTATAAACCTGTCTATATTCATCTCTATTTCCCGAACCCCCCGGCCCTTCCCCTGAAGCCGCCTCTTGAACGCCCTACTCTACTTGACACCTTGCCGAAAAACCTGGACCTGGCCGAACTTTGTTTTGATTTAAAGCGAGTATAAAATGACGGCTTCGTTTTTTTAGTGATGGATCCGGAAGATCCATATTCTTTATTTCTTCCGAAAAATGGTTTGTGCCTTGATCTGTAGCCCCTGTACACATCGTAATCTCTCATGTATATGGGACGGTACCATCCACCGAACATGCTTGAAAAAAGCGCATACTTGCCATACCACTCCCAGAAACGTCCTCCCCGGTCATCCCTCCGCCAATTTCCGTATCTTGAATCACCGACATATGCATAACCGGGTGGTGTTGCCTCATTGTTGTATTCACCTTCTTTTTTGGTCACAAGGCACATACCCAGAAACTGTTCATGCATATTATAATAATTTTCAGGAACCTCGAGCCAGTCTGTTGTCCACCCGTCCTGTTCCTGAACTACACGGTATTTATGAAAGTATGTTTTAAAAAAATTCCCTTGCTCCTTCATGTCTTCAAATAAAATCGAATATGTTGGAATATCTTTCTGAAGCGCCTTTAATTTCTCGATGGGAAGCTCACCGGTTCTAGTTCCGCATCCTGAGAAAAAAAATAAAAAGGAAAGGAAAAGGACAAAAGTCAACAGTCGTTTAATTGATAAAATCATTTGCATGTATTTATTTCTTCCTTTTTGACTTATTCAACTGCGATGTAACTAATGCTAGGAAAATATACGCAAAATATCAAAGTGTGTCAAACTTAAAATTATTCTGGGCTTTTCCTAATAATCTTTCATGT
>JAFDJC010000227.1 GCA_019307665.1 Deltaproteobacteria bacterium
GGATTGAAATAGTTTAGTACTGTAAAAGGAGTATATAACAAAATGCCTAAGCGAGGTAAGAAGTATACGGAATCAAGGAAAAAAGTAGATGCCGAAAAACGGTATGATGTTGCCGAAGCGATAAAGGTAGCTGTTGACTCATCCTTTGCCGGATTTGATGAAACCATTGATGTGGCTGTAAAACTCGGTGTTGATCCGCGTCATGCCGACCAAATGGTGCGCGGCACTGTCATATTGCCTAACGGGTTGGGAAAAGATGTCAAAGTGCTTGTTTTCGCAAAGGGAGAGAAAGAAAAAGAAGCACTTGACGCCGGCGCAGATTTTGTGGGAAGCGATGAGTATATAGACAAGATCAAGGGCGGTTGGTTTGGTTTTGATAAAGCGGTTGCCACGCCTGATGTGATGGGAACTGTTGGAAAAATTGGAAAACTGCTTGGTCCGAGAGGTCTTATGCCGAATGCTAAAACAGGAACCGTAACTTTTGACATCGCAAGAGCAGTGTCTGAATTAAAAGCAGGAAAAATAGACTTCAGAGTAGAAAAGGCCGGCATTATTCATGCGCCACTGGGAAAAGTATCATTCGGGCCTGATAAACTGCTCGAGAATCTGGTCAGTTTTCTTGAAAGAATCATTCGTCTAAAACCGGCTTCGAGTAAAGGTATCTATCTGAAAGGTATCGCCATTTCCACTACAATGGGACCAGGAATCCGGGTTGATACAAGTGCCGTCAAGGATTATGTAAAATAATTATAAACTATTAACCCTGTCAAAGACCGTAGGAACACATATCGTGTTTAATCGGCAACGCCGTCCTACCGAGATAGATAGTTGATTAAGGTCATGTGTCTCAGGTTTTTGCAGATTTTTAAAGGAGGTGGAAAAAAAGTTGAATCGGACAGAAAAAAAACAAGTTGTTGAAAGTCTGCATGACAGTTTTTCAAGGTCAAAGATTGTTATCCTGACAGATTACAAGGGGCTTGATGTTGAGCATATTAATGAGTTGCGCAGGAAACTTAGAGAGGCGGAAGTAGAGTACAAGGTCGTTAAAAATACTTTGATTATAAGAGCCTCAGAAGATACTGACGCAGCTTTGATAAAAGATTATTTTAAAGGCCCCAGTGCCCTTGCTTTTAGCTATAATGATCCGGTCGCTCCGGCAAAAGTTCTGACGGAATTTGCTAAGGAAAATGAAAAGCTTGAAATAAAGATAGGTGTCATGAACGGAAAGGCGATCAGCCTGGACGAAATAAAGGCCCTGTCAGCATTGCCGTCACGCGAAGTTCTTTTGGGTCAGTTGTTGTCGGTAATGAACGGCGTGCCGACTTCTCTTGTGAGAGCCTTGAGCGATGTTCCGACCAGATTGCTGAATGTTCTGCAGGCTGTAAAAGATCAGAAAGAAGCGGCCTGAAGGTAAGATTGGTTTTTAACTAGTATAATTTAAGATATTTCGTATATTTTTTGGAGGAAGAAGAAAATGGCTGATATTTCAAAAGATGATGTAATTGAATTTATAGCAAACATGTCTGTTCTGGAGCTGTCTGAACTTGTAAAGGAGCTAGAGGAGAAGTTTGGCGTCTCCGCTGCAGCACCAGTTGCCATGATGGCCGGGGTTCCGGCAGGTGGCGGCGCAGGTGAAGAGGCTGCTCAGGAGAAAACCGAATTTGATATTATACTGACAGTTATAGGCGACAAAAAGATTCAGGTTATTAAGGAAGTAAGGGCGATAACAGGTCTGGGTCTGAAAGAGGCAAAGAGCTTGGTTGAAGATGCTCCAACAGCGGTCAAAGAAGGTATAGCAAAGGAAGACGCTGAAAAAATTAAAGAGCAGCTTGAAGGGGCCGGAGCCCAGGCTGAGGTTAAGTAAATAGCCTTCGAGACACAGTGCCCATTCACAAAAGAATGGGCACAAAATAAAATACTGGAGACAGCATGTCTGAGATGCTTTTAGCGAATAAGCGCATACGTAAAAATTTTGGTAAAATACAGAAGATTGTGGAGATTCCCGACTTGATTGGAATGCAGCGGGAGTCTTACAATCGTTTTCTGCAAATGGACAAATCTGCCGAAGACCGTGAGGACTTTGGGCTTCAGACAGTGTTTAAATCTGTATTTCCGATAAACGACTTTACCGGAAGCGCTTCTCTTGAATTTGTTTCATACAGCTTCGGCGAAGTTAAAAACACTGTAACAGAGTGTGTCCACAGAGGGATGACATATGAAATCCCGGTAAGGATCAGAATCCGGCTTGTTGTATACGATGTTGATAAAGAATCCGGAATTTCAAATATTCGTGATATTAAAGAGCAGGAAATATATTTCGGTACAATTCCCCTGATGACCAGAAAGGGGACGTTTATTATAAATGGTACCGAGCGTGTTGTTGTGAGTCAGCTTCACCGTTCATCAGGTGTTTTTTTCGATCATGACAAGGGAAAAACGCATTCGAGCGGAAAAATTATTTATTCCGCAAGGATCATTCCGGTACGCGGCTCATGGATTGATATGGAGATCGATCCAAAGGATATCGTTTATATCAGGATTGATCGTCGCAGAAAGTTTCCCATCACTCTTCTATTCAAAGCATTTGGATACTCTGCCGAGGATCTGATCGATTATTTTTATGAGAAGGAAAGAATATTTATCCGTCGGAAAAAATTTTTCGGGGAGTTTAATGAAGACGCACTTAAGGGAAGGCGATCAAGCTGTGACATTACAGATCCTGAGAATGGCGAAGTTGTTGTAAAGAAAGGCCGTATTTTTTCCAAACGCGCGATAAAGCAGTTGAAATCTTCCGGAGTTGAAATGATTCCGATCACCAGGGAAGATTTAAATGATAAGTATTTTGCATCTGCAGTTATAGAAGCCAAAACCGGCGAGGTCGTTGCAAAGCCGTCTGATCTTGTGGATGATGAGAGTATTCTCAAGATGGCCGAAGCCGGCATTAAAGAGTTTGAAATTCTTCTTGTCGATATTAACTATAGCGGTGATTCTATCCGTAAGACGCTCATGCTTGATAAAGTAGAAAGCCGTGAAGAGGCTTTGATAGAAATATACAGACGGCTGAGACCCGGTAATCCGGCGACTCCTGAAGTTGCCATTGATTTTATAGACCATCTGTTTTTTAAATCATCGTATTATGACCTGTCCGGAGTCGGAAGGTTAAAGTTGAACCATAGACTTGGTATCGACACCCCGATTAATATCCGCACACTGAGGAAAGAGGACATATTGCTTGCCACCAAAACCCTGATCGAACTCAGAGATACACAAGGGGTTGTGGATGATATTGATCATCTGGGCAACAGAAGGGTTCGGGCAGTTGGAGAACTTCTGGAGAACCAATACCGTATTGGGCTTGTCCGTATGGAGCGAGCCATTAAGGAGCGGATGAGCATGCAGGAAGTTGATGCGCTTATGCCGAATGATTTGGTAAACCCTAAACCGGTTTCGGCTGTTGTAAAGGAGTTTTTTGGTACAAGCCAGCTGTCTCAGTTTATGGACCAGACCAATCCGCTTTCTGAGACAACGCACAAGCGAAGGCTAAGTGCTCTGGGACCGGGCGGACTTACGCGAGAGCGCGCAGGTTTTGAAGTAAGGGACGTACATCCGTCTCACTATGGCAGGATATGCCCGATTGAAACTCCTGAAGGACCCAACATAGGGCTTATCGTTTCTCTTTCAACCTATGCCTGGGTTAACAATTACGGTTTTGTTGAAACGCCTTACAGGGTTGTTGAAAACGCACAGGTTACTAATAAAATAAAATTTTTAAGCGCTTTTGAGGAGAAAGAACACCCCATTGCCCAGGCAAATGCTCCGCTTGACGGAGAAAACCGTTATGTTAACCCGCTTGTCACCTCCCGTGTTGAAGGTGAGTTTATGATGGTTAAGGCTGAAGATATCGAACTGATGGATGTTTCAACAAATCAGCTTGTAAGTGTTTCAGCCTCTTTGATACCATTTTTAGAGAATGATGACGCTAACCGTGCACTAATGGGTTCTAATATGCAGCGTCAGGCAGTACCTCTGCTGCAGACAAGGGCTCCTCTCGTGGGTACCGGCATTGAAGGGGTTGTCGCCGGTGACTCGGGTGTTGCCGTTGTTGCTGATAGAGAGGGAACAGTAGTGGATGTGAGTTCTGACCGTATTGTTCTCAAACATGAAGATAACGGGGACAAAGCAGAAAAATATGTGTCAATATACAATCTGGCAAAATTTGAAAGGTCAAATCAAAATACCTGCTTTAACCAGCGACCGATTGTTCAAAAAGGCCAGAAGGTAAATGTCGGGGAAATTATTGCCGATGGTCCTGCAACTGAGAAAGGCGAACTGGCACTGGGTAAGAATGTAACCGTAGCGTTTATGCCTTGGGGCGGGTATAATTTTGAAGATTCAATTCTTGTAAGTGAAAGACTGGTCAGGGATGGTGTCTTTTCTTCGGTACATATAGAGGAATTTGAAGTCCTGGCGAGGGACACAAAGCTTGGAAAGGAAGAGATTACCCGTGACATTCCGAATATCGGTGACGAAGCCATGAAAGAGCTTGATGAAAGCGGTATTATACGTCTGGGCGCGGAAGTTAAGCCTGGTGACGTCCTTGTCGGAAAGATAACGCCAAAAGGTGAAACGCAGCTGTCACCCGAAGAAAAACTTCTTCGAGCCATATTCGGTGAAAAAGCGGGGGATGTAAAGGATACCTCATTGAGGGTCCCACCGGGTGTAAACGGCGTGGTTATAGATGCCAAAGTTTTTTCCAGAAGAGGCGTGGACAAAGATGATCGTACCCGCTCGATAGAAGATGAAGAAATTAAGATCCTTGAAAGGAACCAGGAAGACGAGCTGCGTATTATTGAGGAATCTGCAAAGGAAAGGCTTGAGAAAACTTTGCATGGGCAGCAGTGCTCATCTCCTTTGAAAAAGGGAAAAAAGGTTCTGATTCCTGCGGACAAGGAGATTGAACCATCTATAATTGCTGATATCCCTGTCATTCGGTTTGAAGGGATAGTATTAAATAACCCCGATGTTTCAGAGCAGGTTTATGACATACTGGAAAAATGCGCAAGCCAGAAAGACGCATGCAGAATGCGCTTTGAAGAGCAGGTGAGCCGTTATGAAAGGGGGGAAGATCTGCCCCCGGGTGTCATTAAGCTGATAAAAATATACGTGGCCATGAAGAGGGTCCTGTCTGTTGGAGATAAGATGGCGGGCCGCCATGGAAATAAAGGTGTTGTCTCAAAAATTCTACCCCAGGAGGATATGCCGTATTTTGAGGATGGCA
>JAFDJC010000228.1 GCA_019307665.1 Deltaproteobacteria bacterium
AAATAGCGGTTCCTATCCTGACAAGCGTCGCTCCTTCCTCGATAGCGGCCTCAAAATCACCGGTCATTCCCATGGAAAGCTCATCCATTTGTATATCCGGTATTTTTTCTTCTCGGAGCCTGTCCCGTAGATTACGGAGTTCTTTAAAGAACGGCGTGACTTTTTCAGGCGCATTAAAAAATGGAGGAATTGTCATAAGTCCTTTCACTTTGAGGTTTTTTAGCCCGATTATATGCCGTGCGAGATCCATTACATCTTCAGCCGCTATGCCTGATTTTGATGCTTCCATTCCTGTATTGACCTGAAGAAGGACGGATTGAACCTTGCCGATTTTTTCCGCCTGTTTATTCAGTTCAGTTGCCAGTTTTAAAGAATCGACGGTGTGAATCAGCTCGAACAGTTTGACCGCATATTTAGCCTTGTTGCTTTGAAGATGGCCTATGAAGTGCCACGAAAGATTGCTTGATGAAAACGTTTCTATTTTATTGCGCGCTTCCTGAATATAATTTTCCCCAAAAATGGTCAGCCCGGCATCAGCGGCTTGCCTTACAGCATCTACAGACTGAGTTTTACTGACTGCTATGAGCCTTACGTCGTCAGGGGATCTTCCACATGAAACAGCTGCTTTTTTAATATGCTCCTTAATATTTTTAATTTTGTTTTCCAATGCCTTCCATTTCCTTTTATGTCACTGGTGGCTTTTCATTTTTACAACGTTGCTTGTGATAAGGTGCTCGATGACTTCGCATACGGGAAGCCCTACAACATTGGTATACGAGCCGTTGATCCGCCTAACAAGAAATGTGCCCAGACCTTGAATGGCATAAGCCCCTGCCTTATCAAAAGGTTCATCAGTGTGGATGTACCATTCAATTTCTTCTTCTGAAAGGTTTTTGAAAAGAACATCTGTTTTTACCGTATCAGAAAAGAAATGGTCGGCTGCTTTACAACAGACTGAGTAGCCGGTAAAAACCTGGTGTGTTTGGTTGCTAAGCTGTTTCAGCATGTTGCGGGCATCTTCTTTTGAGTTTGGTTTTCCGAGTACGGTATTTCTGATAAATACGATGGTGTCGGCGCCTATAACCCATGAATCAGGATATTTTTCTGCAATATCGGTTGCTTTTTTCTCGGCAAGAATCTTTACCCGGGATTCCGGATCAGGAACATCGATGGCTTCTTCATCTATATTGCTTGGGATAATTGAAAAAGCCAATCCTGCCTGTTCAAGAAGATACTTTCTCCTGGGCGACTTTGATGCGAGAATCAGTTCCGGTGTTTCATAGTGTTTTTGCATGGCGCATATTTAGCAGATGACACGATATTTTACAAGCAGCCTGTGTTACTCTGTTTGATAATGTCAGCCATAATAATTTAAAAATAACCTGACTCTTGAATTGACAATTTTTGCGATTATGTATAAAAGCATCAAATTGTCAGTACAAAAGTGCCTGGGTGGCGGAATTGGTAGACGCAAGGGACTTAAAATCCCTCGGTTCAAGTGACTGTACGAGTTCGATTCTCGTCCCAGGCACCAATAATAGCAAGGCTTCGCAAAATCTATTAAAAAATACAAAAAATTATAATTGATTCCAGTACAAGGACTGTTCAAGATTTTAAAAGACCACAAAAAAACCGACCTCGATTGAAGCCGTTTTTTAATATCAGCCCAATTTTATTTGTCCTTATTTTTTAAATCCGTCGATCTGATCCAGAAGTCAAGGCCCCTGTGAAAAAAGACCATTACAGCAATTACTATGGCACTGTGGCCAACCCTGTGCAAACCTATTGTGTAAAGAACATTGTCAGCACTTCTGCAACACATGCCGGTTTTTCTTTGCCTTCGATCTCAACAGTATGTGTAGTGGTCACGAGAACTCGGCCTCCTGATTTTTCAACAACATCCGTGAGTACGATCTGATCTCTGATCTTTGCATCTGAATTAACGGGATTGATGAGTCTAAGCTTGTTCATTCCGTAATTGATAGCCGCCACTGCTCCTTCAGGAAGAACCGCATAATCAGCAGCAAAGTATGAAAGAAGCGAAACCGTAAGGTAACCATGGGCAATGGTCTGTCCAAACGGACCGTTTTTCGCAGCTTCTTCGTCCACATGAATCCATTGATCGTCCAATGTGCATTCTGCAAACGTATTAATCCGTTTCTGGTCCATTTGAAACCAGTCTGTTACACCGAGTTCCTGCCCGACACTCTCTTTCATTTTATCAAGAGGTAGTACTTCAACTGCCATGGGTTTTCTCCAATTGTTGTTTTGTTCCAATTGTCACTGATGTCGCAAAATCATACAATAAATCATAAAATAAGCAACTTCAAATCTAAACCCAGAATTTCGAAGATTAGGTGCTGAAATTCTTGAAAACACGGCTTGGTGTTATATGCTACGGAAGTGACAACAAAGATACCCTCCAGCTCCGAGGGTGAACAGGCCACATTATTGTACTCTGCATGTATGCTACCATTTCTTGTAGGTCTTCTGCTTTTTGATGGGACATGGGTTTATCCTTGCTGAAATGCTGTGCCATGGCAGCAAATAACCTGATCTGTTTGTTCAATTCCGAATCCGGCGAATCTTCATACAAGGTTTGATAGAAAAGACTTTTGGCGGCCGCTTCAACACTGTTCTTTTCATTGCTCTCAAGCTTATTATCTAAATACCTTTTAGACATATTTATGAGATATTGTAGCTTTATCTCGTCCATAAACTGTTCCACCTTTTGTTACTACTTTTTAAGTAAGAGTTGGGGGCATATTGCTCCACCACCTAAACCAAAACGGTTCATTTGATGTTATAGGTCTGCAAGTTTTATACCGCCTGCATGAAGTGTTTAAATAAGTGTGACAAACAAGATATAGGGGGTTAACATCTTTATTGTGTAATGAAATCCCTAAAATGTTTTTCATAAACGTAGCAACCACATCCCAGGTCCTACGTACCCCTATTTTCCGTAGCAGCTAAACGCAATTCCGGTGACAGTATATCTATTTCTTCACATAAAAAATACAGATTATCTTAATAGTGATTATATGGTAAGAGTTGCTACACCCTCAAACCTTTCTGGGGCCTCTTGGTTAAATATTCTTAGTATGCGTAATATTGATTCTGTATTCTATTAACAGTAGGTGTATCTATCTTAAATGGATTTTTTGGTGTTTCCGGGATACTAATGCTCTCTATGTCAAAAGGAATATCTCTTAGCTTTCTGTTGTATGCTTCTGTCATTAAGTATTCAAGATTCAATACATCCTCAATGTTGTATGAAAGAAGGGTTTCCAATGATTTATCATTTCTTTTATGTTTATAATCATTCCACAATAGGACAGCAAAAAAGCCGTCAACATCTGCAAGAACACCAGTTCTTCCTATCCCCAATTGTCTTTCACATGATTTCAGTCCTCCGGAATAACCAAGGCTATACAGAATGTGTCGTAAGTCAAGGTGGGCATGGGATATGCCGATTCCAAAATATCTTTCAATAAATGGAATATCAAATGTTTTCCCATTGTATGTAACGATCACTTCATATTTTCGGATGTCCTTTTTAAAATCGTTTAGATTCTTTCCATTTATGTAGTAGTTAATATTCTTTCCATCATACAGTGCAATCGTTGTGATTACATCTCCTGGTGTACCTAACCCTGTTGTTTCAATATCAATGTAGGCTGTTGTATATTGATATTCTTTAAAAATACGCCAATGCTCTTTTGATGGCAAATTATCATAAAAATAGCGGGCATCTTTATTTCTTATTTTTTCTTTTGATAAGTGGATATGGCCTGCAATTTTCTTTTGCTTATTTAACGAAAGAAATCCTGGGGGGGATTCGAGAAAATCATCCATCGTTCTTACGCCACTGTCCCATATTCTCCTTTCGGTTGCTACCCCCACGGAAGGGATGTGTGAAAAACTAATGTTCAACATGAGTTATTTTTTTTTGCTATCTCCAAGGCCTTGTCTTCAATTAACCGGGTGTATTCAGCCCACTTTCTGGTTTCTTCCGGATTCCCCTTATAAACCTCAAAATAGCAGGTCTTGCTTCCGGAGGGGATGGTAGTTCTGAAGGCGACATCCCAGACATCATCCCGCCCTTGGCTTTTAGCAAAATTCATGGCTGCATCTATCATTCCTTGCACGAAATACCGCTGAACCCTGCAGTCCATGGCTTTGTAGTGATCCTGATGGGGGCACCAGTCGATATGAAAATTAGCCCGTTCCTCTCCTTCGATTTCAGGTGTTTCCAGAGAGGCATAAGCAATGCGATTGATGATTGTAGCAAAAAAACTTATCCACTCGACGGTGCTGATATCTTCCGGAATCGTCATTCCTTCGGTTATCTGACTGCCGATATTATATCCTACCCGCTTCAGGCTGTCGCACACTATCTGCTGCCCTTCTCGTCCGAATTTTCCTTCTATAGCTTTCAGAATTTCGATAACAGCCATTGCCTGCATGGTTCCCCACTGCCAGAGGACAGTGGGATCATAATTGGTCTTTGCAAGCACGTCTTCCTTAAGTCGGTTTAATCCTTTCTGGTACGGCTGTTTAAAACCGAATTTTTCCCAGTTTGGCTCCGGCCGTTTTTCCCAGTGTTTCACTTCCATATCATCATGCTTTGACATCATATCAATCTCCTTTTCCCTGGACATCTCCAACGTTCCTCTATCTCATATCCTACGCCTTAGTCAACTGCTCAGTTTTTGGGGATAAGTATACCCCCTTTCAGGTTTGAATATCTTGATCTGAAATTGTGATCTGAAATTGTGATCTGAAATTGCGATCTAAAATTGTTGACAGGATCACCGTTGAGTTTTATATTTTGCTTTAACATAATGATTAAAAACATTATTTTTGTTCATTTTACATACTTCCTAAATGAGCGGTAGACCCTTAATCAGCAAACACGGCTCTTGGCGTTTCTCTGCAAGTTTCCGGTTACGGCGCCGTTATGCTTATCGTAATGCCTGTGAAAAGTGAGGCCCTCCTATGACCGAGGATAAAGATAAAAAGCGCTATTTTAAAAAAATCGGTGAATACCTTGACTGTGATTCAACTATTATTGAAAGGGTTACCGATATGCAACGCAAGATGGAAACTATCGGCAGAAGGGGTCTTTTGGGAGAACTGCTTGTTACCCAGAATGCAATTACACTTGAAGCCCTTATGGAAGCTGTTTTACAGCAACGCCTCGACAGGTTGCAGCAGAGTGACATCTTTTCCGGATTGAGCCTTGATGA
>JAFDJC010000047.1 GCA_019307665.1 Deltaproteobacteria bacterium
ATGGAATGCGTGGGCGATAAAATGTGCTGCGCTCCTCGCTTGTGTCCCTGTGATTCTATACGGAATTGTTTCGGGGATGTCACCGTCAACTCAGAGGGCTGTCATTATGGTGATAGGATTCCTGATGACTTTTCTCTTTGAGCAAAAACAAGACACGCTAAACACACTTGCGGTAGCAGCCTTCGTAATTCTAGTAATTTCTCCGACTTCTTTATTCTCCGTTTCTTTTCAGCTTTCTTTTGCAGCCGTGTTTTTCATTGTTTACGCTTCTTTAAAACTGATTAAAAAGGATCTCCAGGATAACAGGACGCTGACAAAAACAGTTCGAAAAATCGTCCTCTTTTTTTTGGTGTCCCTGTTTGCAATTTTGGGAACCCTTCCCATGGTTGCATTTTACTTCAATCAAATATCATTTTCAGGCATCTTTTCAAACTTCCTGCTCATACCGATAATAGGTTTTATTGTTGTCCCGACAGGACTTTTATCTGTTGTTCTTTTTCCATTCAGCATATCGACTGCTGAGTTCGGCATAAAAATATGCGGCTTCATTCTTGAAAAAACGATTATACTGATTCAGTTTATATCAGATATTCCGTTTTCAGCATTTAAAACCATCACCCCTAATTTTTTTGAAATCACCTGCTTTTACTTACTTTTGATTGCTTTCATAAACTTCAAAAAGCAAGCCTCCAACTCCGTTCACAAAAAAGCACGCGTTGCTGCAATTGTCATAATGTCCCTCCTTGCAATCGATATCGGCTACTGGTTTCATCAAAGATTTCTTCAATCGAATTTAAAGATTACAGTATTCGATGTCGGCCAGGGAAGTGCCGCACTTGTTGAATTTCCAGGAAGCTATCGTATGCTCATAGACGGCGGAGGATTTTCAGACAATTCAACATTCGATGTTGGAGAAAAAATTCTCGCCCCGTTCTTATGGCAAAATAAAATCCGAACCGTTGACACCATCGTTCTGTCACATCCGAATTGCGACCACTTAAACGGCCTGATATATATTGCAAGGCATTTTCATGTCAAAAACATTTGGACCAACAATGAGTCAGCGGAAAGTAAATCTTATCAAAACTTCCTGGACGTAATAAAATCCCGCGAAATCCAAATGCCGGCATTTGAGAATATACAGCGATCAGACATAATAAGCGGCGTGGGAATTGACATCCTCTATCCTCCGAATAACTTTTTAGAGAAAAAAACAATTGAGCACTGGCGGGATTCAAACAACAATTCCCTTGTCATCAGATTAACCTTTGGTTCAATAAGTTTTCTGTTTCCCGGTGATATTATGGCAGAAGGCGAAAATGAGCTTGCCGACATATCGGGCTCATGGCTCAAAAGCTCACTCCTGATCGCACCACATCACGGCAGCCGAACATCGAGCACGATTAAGCTTCTCAAATTTATCGACCCTGATGTAGTCGTCATATCATCAGGATGGAAAAACAGATATGGCATGCCTCACCCGGTTGTGCTTAAGCGTTACAAAAAAATCGGATGTGAAATATTTCGCACAGATCTTCAAGGCGCGATTTCAATCAAAACAAACGGCAACGAACTTGACGTTATGCCGACAATCCGGTTGGAAGAATAAAAAATCTTTGACTGAAGCCATAAAGATGATATAGTTTTCAAAATTTCAACTTCACCATTATATATTAAAAAAATGCAAAAACAAAAAGACAATAAACTTTCAGCACAAAATGTATGCCGCATACTTCTAAAAAAAGGTGTGCTTTCCAGAGCGCAGGCAGAAGAAATTCTAAACAAAAAAGACCGGATACAACAGAAATTAGAAAAAAAGAATGCTGCTTCACACAGCAGGATAAAAAGTCCGGTTACGATTATCGATATCATATCCTCCATGAACCCCGGTCGTGCGGATGCCCCGAATGAAAAACTAGATGAGGAATTTATCTTCCAGATACTTTCAGATGAGTGGAATATTCCTTATACGAAAATCGATCCTCTTAAGCTCGACCTGAATACGGTAACGGCAACCATTCCCAAATCGTTTGCCATGAAGCATCTTGTCCTGCCGGTTTCCATCAAGGACGGTGAACTGACCGTGGCCACAGCCGACCCGTTTAACAGGGAGGTTTTTGAAGATATAACCCGCGTCACACCCATGAAAGTTCGGGTTGTGGTCAGTCCGAAATCAGATATTATCAAGATAATCAACGAATTTTTCGGGTTTAAAAAATCAATCGCCGCCGCTGAAACACAATTCGATTCCACCAGCGTAGACCTAGGCAACCTTGAACAATATGTCAGTATCTCGTCTGAAGATGAACTCCCTTCCAACGACCAGCATATTGTAAAGGCTGTGAATCATTTGTTTGGCTACGCCATTGACCAGCGGGCAAGTGATATCCACATTGAGCCAAAACGAGACACAAGTCTCGTGAGAATGAGAATCGATGGTATACTTCATACGGTCTACAATCTGCCGAAAAAAATTCACCTTGCCATTATCAGCAGAATCAAAACCCTGTCAAGACTTAATATGGCGGAAAAGAGACGGCCACAGGACGGCCGCATAAAAACAGACAAGGGTGGTACCGAAGTCGAAATAAGGGTTTCCACAATTCCGGTGGCATTTGGGGAAAAAGTGGTCATGAGAATTATGGACCCTGATATCCTTTTTCAGGATTTGATCAACCTGGGCTTTCAGGAAAAAGATTTTAATGCCTTCAACAGATTCATCAAAATGCCGCATGGCATTGTCCTGGTCTGCGGCCCCACCGGAAGCGGAAAATCAACAACCCTCTATTCCAGCTTAAGATCTATATCAACACCCGAAATCAATATTACAACGGTAGAAGACCCGATTGAAATGATCCACGAAGAATTCAACCAAATTGCCGTTCAGCCCGCAGTTGATATCACATTCGGAACAATACTGAGGAATATCCTGCGTCAGGATCCTGATATCATAATGATAGGAGAAATGAGAGATCTTGAAACCGCAGAAAACGCAATCCAGGCGGCAATGACAGGTCATCTTGTGCTTTCTACGCTTCATACAAACGATGCGCCGTCATCTATTACACGTCTTCTGGACATGGGCGTTCCGTATTTTCTAATCCAGGCGACACTTGTGGGAATTCTTGCCCAGCGTCTTGTTCGAAAAATCTGTAAATACTGCAAGGAGCCATTCGAAATTGAATCGGAAAAACTGGAAATTCTTGGCCTGAAAACCGGAAAAAAAGGGCGAATAAAACTATACCGGGGCAAAGGTTGTGTCAGATGCAGAGGGACCGGTCATCTGGGAAGAATCGGAATTTTTGAAGTGCTGCCCTTCACTGAATCGATAAAGGAATTAACCACCTCAGAAACTAATTTCGAAGCAATCCGCGCAACCGCAAAGAAAGAAGGCATGTCATCCCTCAGAGAAGATGCGATAGCCAAACTCCTAAATGGAGAAACCACCTACCAGGAAGTACTGCGGGCAACCTGGGAATCTATCAAGTCCCCTTGATCAAAATAGATTAAGATTAGGATCAAGATCAAGATAGATTAAGACTAAGATTATAACTTAGCCGCACGAAACAGAAAACCGGGCGCTATGCCTCTCGTTGACTTTGTGATAATGACTGTTGATGTTTGTTTTTCAGTATGAAGCACCAGAAAAGTGCCTACATCAACATTCTTGACCACCGGTTCTGTCATTGCCTGATAGAAAATAACATATTCCTGCCCCGGCCTTACGCCATCTGCGTCTCCCTTGTCGATAAACGCAACTGAGTCTTCTGCAAAAACAGACCGGCGCTCTTCAGAGGCAATGATCTTACCGTTGATACCTTCCACACTGTGAGACAAGGTAACATCAGGCGCCCTCCGTTTATATGACATCAGGCAGTCATCCTTTTTTACAGCCCTGAAGCTTTTAACGATCTTCCCCTCAGCGATGGTAACAGGATCTTTCTGCAAAATTTCAGTGATCTCCACAACACCCTTGATATAATGCTGAATCCCGATAAAGTCGCCGGTGATGTGATCTTTAACCGGTTCATCCAACATCTCGTAAATTGTATACAACCCTCCCGGAATCAGATCCGGTACTTCCGTCCCTTGTCCCTGTTTAATAAAGACAACATCATCTTTACTTACCGGTTCCTTTTTTTCAGGTTCTTCAGCCTTCACTTCCGGTTCAGGCTGTTCCACGACTTCTGGTTCAAGTACCAGTTCAGCTTCAGGTTCCTGGGATTTTTCTTCCTGAACCGGCACCACTTCCTCTTCCGGCACCTGAACGACTTTAATGACACCGTCTTCCTGGAATATACGAATCCTGTTTCCCGGATATATTAAGTGGGGATTTTTAATCTGTGTGTTTTTCGACCACAGCCCCGGCCAGACCCAGGGTGAATCAAAAAAATGTTTTGAAATATCCCAAAGTGTATCTCCCTTTTTAACTGTATAATAAAATTCAGCTTTCTGCTTAACTTCAGCCTGACTGTTTTCAGCTCTCGCAGAGTTATGACAAAAAAGTATTACCGCAAAAGTACCGAGTAGTGCTATAAAGCAGATTCTAATTTTTGATATCATAAGTCGCACCTGTAATTAATAGATTAGTTAAGGGCTGTTTTCTCAAGCCTTTTATGTTCGATTTATCCGTCTTTAACGAATTTGTCAAGACTTTCAGTATATAGCAGATATCAGCCATACCGAGTGGGACGAATGGTGGCTTAAAAATTTTGTTGACGGATAAGATGAAAAAAATTAAATTGACTCTTTACGAGAATGTCAAATTATAGGACACTTTAAACAAAGGGGCCTTGAATGGACCGTTTTATCAGTTTCATCACAAGTTCAATCGGCAAAAAACTTGTTATGGCAACCACAGGGCTTGGTTTCTGCACTTTCCTGGCAGGTCATCTTGCAGGAAATCTCACACTCTTTGCCGGAGAAACTGCTTTCAATGCATATGCCGAACACCTTCACGCCCTTGGTCCAATCATCTCTATTGCGGAAATCGGACTTCTAGTGTTTGCTCTTCTTCATATTTCAACAGGTTTTCTTCTTTTCTATAAAAATTTTCAGGCCAGACCAAAACGGTATTCGGTCAAAAAAAATGCCGGAGGAAGAACCATCGGTTCCGCAACCATGCCATATACAGGATTTCTCCTTCTATCGTTTATTATAATGCACCTTGCAAATTTCCATTTTGTTGATAAAACCGACCGTACAATCTTTCAGATCGTCGCCGGAACTTTTTCAAACCCTGTTTACGTTTTCCTTTACATCGCTGCCATGATAACAGCTGCATTGCATGTAAGCCATGGGTTTTGGAGCGCCTTTCAAACAATAGGCCTGAATCACTCAAGATATATGCCGGTTATCAGATGTGTCGGCATTCTTTTCAGCATCGCGGTGGGTGCGGGGTTCGGGTTTATACCGGTCTATATATCGTTTACAATATAAATAAGGATAAGGTATGCAGCTTGATTCAAAGATTCCTATTGGCCCGCTTTCTGAAAAATGGGACAAGCACTGTTTTGAAGTAAAACTGGTGAACCCGGCAAATAAAAAAAAGTTTGACATCATCGTGGTGGGTACCGGACTTGCCGGTGCATCGGCCTCTGCTTCCCTTGCAGAACTCGGCTATAATGTTAAAACTTTTTGTATCCAGGACAGTCCCAGACGGGCGCACAGCATCGCCGCCCAGGGCGGCATCAATGCCGCTAAAAACTACGCCAATGATGGTGACAGCATATGGCGCCTGTTTTATGATACCATAAAAGGAGGAGATTACCGCTCGCGGGAGGCCAACGTATACAGGCTTGCACAAATCAGTAATAATATCATTGACCAGTGTGTAGCCCAGGGCGTGCCCTTTGCACGTGATTATGGCGGACTGCTGGCAAACCGAAGCTTCGGGGGCGCCCAGGTATCAAGAACCTTTTATGCCCGCGGCCAAACCGGACAACAACTCCTTCTCGGAGCTTACGGTGCTTTATCTCGGCAAATTGCCACAGGGAAAGTGACCCTCTTTACAAGACAGGATATGCTTGATTTGGTCGTGGTTGACGGTCACGCAAAAGGCATCGTTACGAGAAATCTGGTTAACGGCAATATCGAAACCTATGCTGCGGATGCGGTAGTTCTATCAACCGGCGGATACAGCAATGTTTTTTATCTTTCCACAAACGCAATGACAAGCAATGTTACAGCGGTATTCAGTGCCTTCAAAAAAGGGGGCTTTTTCGCCAATCCGTGCTACACCCAAATCCATCCCACATGCATACCTGTACACGGCACATATCAATCCAAACTCACCCTTATGAGTGAAAGCCTCAGAAATGACGGTCGAGTTTGGGTCCCTAAAGAACCTGGGGATGGGCGCAAGCCCTCACAGATCCCCGAGTCCGAAAGGGATTATTATCTTGAAAATAAATACCCGAGCTTCGGAAACCTTGTTCCAAGAGACGTGGCATCCCGCAATGCAAAAGAGCAGTGTGATATGGGCAAAGGTGTCGGGAGCACCAACCTTGCAGTGTACCTGGACTTTAAGGATGCTATTAAAAATGACGGTAAAGATGTGATAGAAAAAAAATACGGTAATCTTTTTCAGATGTATCATAAAATCACTGACGAGAATCCGTATGAAACGCCTATGATGATATACCCTGCTGTTCATTATACTATGGGCGGGCTGTGGGTCGACTATAACCTCATGAGTACAATCCCGGGACTTTTTGTTCTTGGCGAAGCCAATTTCTCGGATCATGGTGCAAACCGCCTTGGCGCAAGTGCCCTTATGCAGGGTCTTGCCGACGGATATTTTGTCATTCCATACACGATAGGGGGATACCTAACAGGCACTCCCGGAAAAAAAATCAGCACCGATCATCATGCCTTCAAAGAAGCTGCAGCCGAAACCGCCAGAAGAATCAAAAAGCTGCTTTCCATAAACGGCAGACGGACCGCGGATGACTTCCACAGAGCACTTGGAAACATCATGTGGGAATACTGCGGCATGTCAAGAAGTGACAAAGGGATGGAAAAAGCGAGAAACCTTATCGCAGACCTTAAAGGGGAATTTCTGGAAAATTTAGCGGTGCCGGGATCGGGAAAAGAGTTCAACCAAAGCCTTGAAAAGGCCGGCCGCGTATCTGATTTCCTGGAGTTTGCAGAACTGATGATAATAGACGCTCTTGAACGAAGAGAATCGTGCGGCGGCCACTTTAACGAAGCCTTCCAGACGGAAGAAAACGAGGCTGACAGGGATGATGAAAACTTCTGCCATGTTTCGGCATGGGAATATGCCGGACCGGAAAAAGACCCCGTATCCCATAAAGAACCACTAATCTTAGAAAATGTCGAATTAACTAAAAGGAGCTACAAGTGACATCGACAACAGGACAAAAAACAATTAACTTGACGCTTAAAGTATGGCGGCAGAACGGGCCGGATCAAAAAGGCGGATTTAAACTATACAGGGCCAATGAAATATCCACAGATATGTCGTTTTTGGAAATGATCGATGTTGTAAACGAACAGATTACTCTTGAAGAAAGAGACCCCATTTCTTTTGATCACGATTGCAGGGAAGGTATTTGCGGCATGTGTGGCGCAATGGTGGACGGCCGCGCCCACGGTCCTGAAAAAGGTACAACCCTGTGTCAGCTTCATATGCGGCATTTCTCGGATGGAGACACCATTGTTATTGAACCCTGGCGATCCAGGGCGTTCAAGTTAATCAAAGACCTGGTTGTCGACAGAAGCGCTTTTGACAGTATCATACAAGCCGGAGGCTATATATCGGCCAATACCGGAGGGGCGCCTGACGGTAACGCTATTCCCATATCTCAAGAAATTGCTGAAAAAGCCATGGATGCGGCAGCCTGCATTGGCTGCGGCGCATGTGTGGCATCCTGCCCCAACGCGTCCGCTATGCTCTTTACCGGCGCCAAAATATCCCAGCTTGCCCTTCTGCCCCAGGGAATACCCGAGGCAAGGCAACGTGCACTGATGATGGTAAAAGAAATGGATGAACTCGCCTTCGGCAACTGCACAAATGAAAAAGAATGCGAGGCTGATTGCCCGAAAGAAATTTCAATCGTCAACATCGCCCGCATGAACAGAGAATTCCTTAAAGCCGGCTTTGCAAGTGACCCGATCTAATAAAAAGCTGGGCGATCTTGACGACCCTTCTATCTTTTGGTTTGTTGCAGTTTAATGTTCCCGCCAAGAAGCGTTTTTGCCGTTTTTTCAAACTGAATCGTATAATCTGACACAAAAAATTCGGTTCTTCCATTCTTCTGAAGGATTTTTTCCATATCCGGTGTTTCATCCAGGTAGTCCTTAACCATATTTGCGATGGCTATTGAAGAATCAATAATCTTCACCTTTTTACCGATTTTATGCATGATAAGGTTTTTTATAATCGGATAGTGGGTGCAACCTAGAATGAGTGTGTCAATCTGCTTTATTTTAAGGGGGTGCAGATATTTTTTGACGATCATCCGGGTCTCGGGCTTTTCAAACCACCCTTCTTCCACAAGCGGAACCAATAGAGGACACGGCGCAGAAAAAACCTTTGCTTTGGGATTTTTTTCAAGAATCTTTTTTTCATAAATGCCGCTGTTGATTGTCGCCCGAGTACCAATGACACCGACACGATATGTATCTGATATTTTTACTGACAGTTCGACCGCAGGTGTAATCACCTCGAATACCGGAACATCGAACTTCTCCCGAAGCGTCTCCGTTGCCACGCTTGAAGCTGAATTGCAGGCCATGACGATAATACCGGCACCTTTGTCTATAAGAAATTCGGTATTCTCCACAGCATAGCTGATTACAGTTTCGCGGCTCTTTGTTCCATATGGCGTGCGCGCCGTATCCCCGAAATATACCATATCATGTCCCGGCAACTGCTGCATCAGCGCCCGAACGACGGTAAGCCCGCCTACTCCTGAATCGAATATTCCTATCATTTTTTATTTACGGTTTATTCGCGGTTTAAAACTATCTTTTCGACACATGCTCTGATTACATCATCCGGCACATCGGTTCTAATGCCAGGGCACGAACCCGCCATAATCTCCCAGTTGCCAATATCCACCAGAACGGCTTTTATGAAAGGCCATTCGCGGCACATGCGAGGCTTAACCGGATGAATAGTACAAAACTGATCCCAGAATATGCAATACCCGTTTTCACCCTGGGCAAGAACAGGCTTTGTGCCTGACATCTGGCAATACTTTTCAACAAAAAACTCCGAATCTGTCTTCAGGTGACCGGCAATCGCCTCAATTTCCGTGGGCGCCACATATGTGCCGCCATATCCCTTACAGCAGTCACCGCACTTTTTACATTGAAAAATATCTGAAAGATCGGACGTATCAAACGTCATGTCTTCTCTCCATTGCCTTCTTAATGGTCATCTGGTCAACATACTTCAAATCTCCTCCCACAGGAACTCCTGATGCGATGCGGGTGATCTTCACGTTGAACCCGGCAATCCTTTCTGCCAGAGCAGCAATTTTCTCTACCAAATAAGACGCCGTCGCTTCTCCTTCAACATTTGTTCCTGTGGCGATAACGACTTCTTCTATCCTTTGGTGTCGGATCCTCGACATCAGTTCTTCTATTTTGATCTCACCGGGCCCGATGCCGTTCATAGGAGACAGCACCCCGTGCAGGATGTGATAATTTCCTTTAAAACCACCTGATTTTTCTATAGCAGCCATATCTGCCTGCTGCTCTACAACACATAGCAATCCGGCATTCCTGGCAGGATTTCTGCAAATTGAACACAATTCATCGTCACTGAGAGAAAAGCACCTGGAACAAAGCCTGACCTTTCCTTTAAGATCGGCTATACTAGCGGCAAGTCGCCCTGCTTCTCCGTCGGGCGCATGCATGATGTGCATTGCAAGCCGTTCGGCTGTTTTTTCCCCTATTCCGGGAAGCTTTGAAAAATTTCTTATAAGGTTAAGAAGAGATTGAGGATAGTGGCTCATAAATGTCCCTGCTCCCCTACATCAGGCCTGGAATGTTCATGCCGCCTGTCAGCTTGCTCATCTCGGAGGAAACCATCTCCTGAGATTTTGCAAGAGCATCATTCACTGCAGCAAGGACAAGATCCTGCAGCATCTCCACATCTTCCGGATCAACGACTTCCTTTTCAATCTCTATGGATACGACCTGCTGCTTTCCGCTTGCAACAACTTTTACCATGCCGCCGCCGGAACTTGCCTCTATCGTTTTTTCAGCAAGCTCCTCCTGAAGCTTCATCATTTTATTTTGCAGCTTCTGGGCCTGCTTCATCATGTTACCCATACCTTTCATGTTAATAACCTCCTACAATATTTTTATGTCCACAATTCTGCCATCGAAAATTTCTACGGCATCCGCAACAAGAGAGTGATTCATCGCCTCTTCCTTTAAGCGGCTTGCCCTGTTGATTTCCTTTCTGCTGTCATCGTTTATATTCGACTTTATCTCAAGCATTATGTCTCTTTTAAAAAAATCCTTTAAAATCATTTCAATGTCGTTCTTTTTTCGATCGATCATCTTCACATCAAATCCGGTACCCATAACTTCAAATAGAGCAGCCTGTTCCGTCACCTGTGTAAATCTGATTTTTGAAAGCGGCGCAGCAAGGGAAGGAAATTTTTTACATATCTTTTCCTTTAAATTTTTCCAGGTTGCTTTACTATCAATATTATCGCTGCTCTTTTCAACAATATTATCCTGACTCTTTTCAACATATGTAGCAGTAGTTACAGCAGGAGGAGAATGTTCTTTTTCAGGATCGGTTTTTTTTTTAAAGGTGTCCAGTTTTTCAATAAGCATTTCTATAGGCAGAACAGGTTTTATCTGCGCCATTTTAATACAGGTCATTTCCATGGCCACTCTTGGATTTGCAGAAAATCGTATAACCGGCTCTTCTTTAAAGAGAATATCAAGTATCTGGCTCAGATAAGTCCCTGAAATGTCCTTTGCCTGTTCAGTCATAAGGTCTATTTCACGGGCCGGAACATCCACCAGTTTACTCACGCTTTTGCCTGTTTTAACCACAATGAGGTTTCTGATGTGCTCAATCAGGTCTGCATAAAATTTTTTTAGGTCATGTCCCCTTCCATAGACATCATCCAGAACTTCTAAAATTTTATGGATGTCTTTATGAATAACAGCAGATGTAATATTAAAAATAACTTCCCGATCAACCACCCCGAGTATATCGATCACATGTTCGTGATTCACTGATCCGCCGGCTGATCCTGATCCACCAACTGATCCATCAGAGCAGCTTATCACCTGATCGAGCAGGCTCAGGGCATCACGCATGCATCCTTCAGACTCCCTAGCGATCAATTCAAGACTCTCTTCAGGTACTGAAATATTTTCCCGAAGACACAGACCGACCATATGTTTTGCAATCGACTCTATCCCGATGCGTTTTAAATCATGCCGTTGGCACCTCGAAAGTATTGTGACCGGAATTTTTTGAGGCTCGGTTGTGGCAAAAAAGAAAAGCACATGCGCCGGCGGTTCTTCAATAGTTTTAAGGAGCGCATTAAAAGCGGCAAGACTTAGCATGTGAACTTCATCAATGATATAAATCCGGTATCTGCTATGCTGAGGCATGTATCGGATGTTTTCGCGCAAATCACGCACCTGATCCACGCTGTTGTTTGAGGCACCGTCTATTTCAAAAACATCGGCAGCACTGCCGCCTGTTATCTCTTTGCAGGATCTACATTTATTGCAAGGGGTGGCTGCAGGCCCTTCCAGACAGTTCATTGCCTTGGCCAAAATCCTTGCGACCGTTGTTTTTCCGGTGCCGCGCGGACCTGAAAAAAGAATGGCATGTGCTACACGACCTGCTGTGATCGAATTGACCAGAGTCCGGGTTACATGCTCCTGCCCGATGATCTCTTCAAAGACTTGCGGTCTGTATTTTCGTGCCAGAACTATATAGGACATACATTACACCAACCCTGAAATAATGATGGCGGAGAGAAAGGGATTCGAACCCTTGGTGCCTGTTACAGCACACACGATTTCCAGTCGTGCACCTTCGGCCAGCTCGGTCATCTCTCCGCAGTATAAAAAGGCATGGGCGACATCAGGATACGAAAAAGAGCTCATCCCTATTTATCCGCCAAAATGGCGGAGAGGGTGGGATTCGAACCCACGATCCCGCTTTTGGCAGGATACCGCTTTTCGAGAGCGGAGCCTTCAGCCTCTCGGCCACCTCTCCAACAGCCTTCTAATATCCTGTTGCACGGTGAACTTCAATATCCTTTTTGAAAAACAGTGTCAAATAATTTATCTTGAAATCCATAACCCTTTTTAGTATTAGTACTTTTCTTATTTTTTAATGGATGCAGAAAGGAGTTTTTATCCATGGCCGACATAGTCCCCTTCAGAGGGATACTTTACAACCAGGAAAAAATCGACGATTACAGAAATGTGGTAACACCTCCCTATGACGTCATATCGCCGGATGATCAGAAAAAATATTATGATCGTCATCCAGCCAACGTGATACGTCTTGACCTCAGCAAAAAAAACAAAAGCGATACGCCTGAAGACAATCATAATACCCGTGCCGCATATCATTTTAACCAGTGGCTGAAAGAAGGAATTCTCGTCCGGGATGACAAGCCGGCATTTTACTTCACATCAACAGAGTTTAAAGTGCAAGGGAAAAGTGTTGTCAGATACGGCATGATTGCCATGGTCGGTCTTGAACCGTTTGAAAAGGGGATTATCCTTCCCCACGAAAAAACCTTTTCCAAGGTCAAATCCGAAAGGCTTGAACTGATGAAGCAATGCCATGCTAATTTCAGCCAAATTTTTTCAATATACCGGGATAATAAGGGTATCCTTTCGATATTGAAAGCGGCTGTTGACGGCATGGAACCTCTTGCAGACATTGTCGACGATAAAGGAGACAGGCATAAATTGTGGCGCATAACCGATACGTCTGTTAATCAGCAGGTGTCGGATACAATGAAAGAGAAAAAACTCTTTATCGCTGATGGTCACCACAGATATGAAACAGCCCTCAATTATAGAAATTGGATATCAAAAAACGATCCGGACTTTGATGCTTCACACCCGGCCAACTACATAATGATGTATTTATGCAGCATGGATGATCCCGGCCTTGTCATTCTGCCGGCCCACAGGATGCAAATAGATGTAGGCAAAGAAAATTTATCAGGATTTAGAAAAAAAGCCCAAGCTTATTTTGATATTACCCCTATCCCGTTTTCAGACAAAGAAAAGGAAAAAACTGAATCATCTTTTGCCGACTTACTTAAAAAAAATGAGGCCAATAATGCATTCGGTGTATTCATGAAGGGCTGCAACGAATTTCTCATCCTGGTCCTTAAAAACGGCGTAATGGACAAGCTGTTTGGCAATGAAATCCCGAATCAGTTGAAAACTCTTGATGTAACTGTTCTAACAAGACTTATCTTTATGGAAATTCTGGGTTTTTCCCAGAAAAGACTCGACAATGAAAAGTTGATTGCCTATTCCAGCAATGCACAGGAAGCCTTATCCTCGGTTGAATCGGGTCGATGTGATATGGCGTTTATAATGAATCCGGCAAAAATGAACAATGTACGTGAAATCGCCTCTGCAGGGCTTATCATGCCTAGAAAAACAACCTATTTTTACCCAAAGGCGATAACCGGTCTGGTAATGAATGATCTGAGGCCACAAAGCTCTAAGTCTTAATGGGTAACACCGGCAACTCGTTGCCGGTGTCCGTAGGACAAGAAGCTTTTTGCCTTTCTATTGTAAATACCAAATACCGGCTTTGTCGAAATTGCTTCTTGTGCTTTGCACCCAGAAGTTTAGCTTCTTAGCAATTATTGCTATGCTTTTATGTTAAAAAATTCTAAATACAAATATTAAAACAGAATGCCTGTAAAAATGCTCACGGTAAAAACATTTTTTCGATTTCATCAGTATAGACATCTTCTTCCTTATATATATAAACAGGCTGTTCGATGACCAAGCCGGGTCGTCCGCCTTTTATACCTTCTACAACAACCAGTCTGGCTTCGTCTCCAAACCTTGAATGGACTGAGCGCAGCTTTTTCGGTTCTATGCCGCCTTGCCTCATGCATATCAGCAGATCCGTCATCCGCCATGCCGGATAAATAACAACAAATTTCCCGGCTGTTTTAAGAAGGCTTTTGGCAATATTGACAACATCATCAAGTGTTATGGTTATTTCATGCCTGGCAACAGCCCTCATCTTATCAGGATTGATTCTCCCGGTGTCTACTTTTCTGTATGGCGGATTACTTAAAACAAGATCTGCCGGGCCGTCCAACATTCTATAATGCAGGGATTTCATGTCGCCCTTTATGATTTGGATCCTGTCATCCATCTGGTTGGTTTCTATATTGATTTCAGCTATATCGGCCAGTTCTGCCTGAATTTCTATTCCATATATCCTGACATCCCGGTAACGAAAGGCCAGAATCATCGGAATAATACCGCAACCTGTTCCAAGGTCGACAATCCTGTCTGTCGAACCGGGTTCGGCACATGCGGCTAAAATAACAGCATCGATGGAATACCTGTAACCGGCCCTATGCTGCCTTACATTCAGCCTTCCATTAAAAAAAGTGTCTTCAGTAAATTTCACAATTTCACGAACGTCCCCTCAAAGATCCAATTTTGAACCGTATATCCTTCACCAGCTCACTGTCGAGCGCTTCATTTATTTTTTGTATCAACTCTCTTTTCTGAAATTGGAGTTGTTGTGCCCAGACAGATCCTGAAACTTTCACAATGAGAAGACCGCCCTTAAATGCTTCAGGTTGAGCATTAGATGCAATCACATCCCCTACAGCCCGTTTCCATACTTTCCATATACCCATCATCTTCTTGTCGGATTCAGGCCGTATATTAGTTATGATATTCTCTATCAGGCTGCCGACACGGGTAAATTCTTTATTGTACTTTCTTTTCTTTGTCTTCATAATTGTCTTCATAAATTTATTAAAACCGTATAAAAGTCAATACTCCATTTTTCCTTGACTTAACAGATCACTTAATTTAGAGATAAACTTTCAAGAATATATAAAAACCATCCTTTGAAACATTAAACAATCCATAGGTGAAAAAAATGAATTGGGATTGGGAAAAACTACAAAAGCAAAACAAGCAGCACGGAAGTCAGGGTGGAGGACCGCCGCCACAATTTGATGAGGTGCTGGAAAAACTAAAGAATCTTAAATTTTCCGGCGGTCCGGTTCTGGTTGTTGCGATTATTGTTGCGCTGTTAATTGCATCAACCACGTTTTACACAGTTGAACTAGACGAAGTCGGTATCATACAAAGATTCGGGAAATATTTAAGGACCACAAACCCGGGCCTTAATTTTAAACTTCCCATTGGAATTGAAAAAGTTACCAAAATTAAAGTCAAAAAGGTTTTCAAGGAAGAGTTCGGCTTCAGAGCCACTCGTACCATGCAGTCAAAATTTACATCAGACAAGGGCAACATCGAGGAATCATTAATGCTGACCGGCGACCTTAATGTTGCGGTGGCGCCCTGGATCGTCCAATATAAAATAAAAGATCCGTATAACTATCTATTCAAGGTTGATAATGTAAACGACCTGTTAAGGGACCTTGCCGAAGCCTCCATGCGCCTTGTGGTGGGAGACAGAAGCATCAATGAGGTGATCAGCCGGCGACAGGAAATTGCAGATGAAGCTGAACTTATTCTGCAGGGTGAACTCGACGATGCTGAAACCGGTATCAAGGTGGTCACCATTGAAATGAAAAAAACCAATGTTCCCGGTCCTGTTCAGGCTTCATTTAATGAAGTTAACCAGGCCGTGCAGGAAAGAGAAAAAACGATCTATGAGGCGAAAAGGGAATACAATAAGGCGATTCCTGCGGCTAAGGGCGAGGCTGACAGAACCATTAAAAAAGCTGAAGGTTATGCTATTGATCTCATCAACAGGGCTGATGGTGATGCGTCACGATTTAAAGCGCTCTATGCAGAATACAGCAAGGCAAAAGATATTACCAAGCGGCGGATCTATCTTGAAAAGCTGAAGGAACTTTTCCCAAAACTCGGCAAAAAATATATTATCGATTCCGACCAGAAAAATGTTCTGCCCCTTTTAAATCTCGGACAACAAAACGGTGTATTAAAATGAACAATAAAATTATTGCCATTATCATTATCCTCGCGGTTGCCGCAATCGCACTCTATTCATCAGCCTATATTATTGATGAAACAGAACAAGTGGTTGTCACAAGATTCGGAGAGGTCATCGGTGAAGCGAAAACCGATCCCGGGCTTTATTTCAAGCTTCCGGTCGTAGATATTCCGAACTTTTTTCCAAAGAATCTTCAGGAATGGGATGGCGACCCGGGCCAAATCCCCACTCTGGATAAAACATACATATGGGTCGATACATTTGGAAGATGGAAAATAGTCGATCCCATCAAATTTTTTCAGACAGCGGGAAACATGATAAGCGCACTCAACAGGCTTGACGAAATCATCGATCCGGCAGTCAGAAACTTTGTCACCTCCTACAGTTTGATTGAAACCGTAAGGAAAAGCAACCGTGAGCTTATTTTTGAGTTTGACGAACTGAAACAGGATGAAGCCGGGAAAAAAGCGACAAAAAAACAATATGCCATAGAATTCGGAAGGCAAAAAATAACAGAAGGCATAATGAAGCAGGCCCAGCCCAAGCTGTCGGAATTCGGAATAGAGCTTGTGGATGTTGAAATTAAAAGGATCAATTATGTCCAGGAGGTCAGGCGATCCGTATATGACAGAATGATAGCTGAACGTAAACAGATTGCGGAAAAATTCCGATCAGAAGGGCAAGGTGAAGCCAGGAAATGGCAGGGTAAAAAAGAACGGGAGCTAAAGCGTATCACATCCGGCGCATATAAAACAGCTCAAGTGATAAAAGGAAAGGCTGATGCAAAAGTAACCAAAACCTTGGCAAATGCTTTTGGCATGGACCCGGAATTTTATTCCTTTATAAAGACCCTTGAAATATATAACAGCACGTTCGATAAAGAAAGCACAGTTGTGCTGTCAACCGATTCTGAATTCCTTAAATATTTAAAAGGGTACAAAAAATAATCCGCTTTTAACCCCTGAACCGGATAACCGTTTCCTGGGGATATCACAATGATATGTTTTCCGTCATGCCCGCGAATGCGGGCATCCAGAAAAAAATAATATTGGATTGTTTTCAGGGAGAACAGCCTGGAATCGGCCTTTTTCGAGTGGGTACTATTTCCCTTTATTTGCCTTTATTTCTTTGGTGCCTGGTCTTTGCCAGAAATTTTCTATGTTTATGCTTACGCATCTTTTTTCTTCTCTTTTTAATAACAGAACCCAAAAAATCACCTCCATCTTGAATGTTTACAAAATATCATTATTATAATATAGAAATGATTTTAGTATCATCAATTATACTCGGTTGTCTATATTTTTTTTAGTTTTTTTAGGAATCTTTGGAATTTCTTTTTGGGATATCATTTTTGGATGCCATTTTTGGATACCATTTTAGGATACCGTTTTTGAATACCATGGAAAAGCTCGACAAATTCAATGCAGATCAGACCAAGATAATCAACGAGTCAGTTGCCATATCCGAAGAACTGGTATGCAACTTTTATAAAATGTCCGTCCATCAGTGGCTGCGCCATCAATATGATGTTAAAACCCTTGTCGATCTGAGTCCGGACGAAATTGTACACGGCCCTTTTGCTCAGATCGTTCGCTACCAGGGGCAGCGAAAAAACACCTCCCTTGGATCATCCACATACGATTTTTATAAAATATGCCTTCAGGATCACGCCATCATTGAATCCCTCAATCGTTCATCTGATTTAAACATGTTGTCATTCATCCTGTACATTATTACCCATGAACTGGTTCACATCGTCCGCTTCAGCAAATTTCTAGTGAATTTCAATGCGTCGCCTGCTGAAAAAAAAGCCGAGGAAGTGCGGGTTCATAAAGAGGCACAAAGGATTCTCGAAGGCCAACAGGTTCCGGGCTTAAAAGCAACCCTCGATTTTTACGCAGGATTTGGCGCGCCCATGGATGAAACCATCACCCTTACAATGACTTAATGGCAAGAAAAACAATAATAGAAGCTATCTCAAAATACTGCACCTTGGTTCTTGACAAAACCAATTCACTGACTATATTAATCTTGTTTTAAATAAAGCATTGAATTGAGTGTGTAATAAGCTGCTTTATTTAACTTTTTGAGGAGGGGAAAATGCCGATTTACGAGTATGAATGTTCAGCATGCGGTCATCATGAAGAAGCTATTCAGAACT
>JAFDJC010000048.1 GCA_019307665.1 Deltaproteobacteria bacterium
GTGTTTACGAGTCGGTTATAGATACCGGGCTTGCATCCCAGGTAACACGGATTGCACAGGAGCTGGATGTTTCTGAGGATGTGATTCGAAAGAGTCTTTGGGACTTGGAAGGTGGGATCATTGTCGCGATGCAGAACGAGCAGCATCTGAATATATCCGAATTCATGGGACAGAAGCTTCCGGATGACTCTGTGTTGCCCGGTCCAGGGGAAATTTTCTATGCCCGTCCCTTTGCCAATTTCAAAAACCACCACAAGATCTACGTGGATGGCGAGCAGAAGTGGTATGGGGAATGCCCTGTAGAGTGTGTCACCTTATCATATTTTTTTCCAGGCAAAGAGGTAAGAGTCGAATCCGTGTGCCATCAGACAGGCCGGTCAGTGGAGATCTTGGGCAAAGACGGTCAACTGCTTGATTATACCCCCAAGAGTCTTCGGATATACTGGGGCAGACCGTTTGGCCAATGGCTGAGTACCCAAGGGCATGAGGGAGATTTCATCTTCCCCTGCGACATGAATTACTTCTTCAACTCCGAAGAGGCCTTTGACGAATGGAAAAAGCTGCATCCCAAAGAGCCCGGGCAGATATTCACCCCGATCCAGATCTATCACCTGTTGAGGATCTTCAACTATGGCCACGAGCGGTTCGATTTCCAGTACCATTTTCCACTTCTCAAACTCGCTCTGACTTTTGTCACAGCCGGCCTGTTCAAGTGGAAGATGCTTGTACCTGTCCCCAACCTTTTTTTTCTCTCAATTGCAAAACTGATGCGTGACCTTTACCGGTACAACTACAGGCTCTTCATGGATGTCAAATTGTGGTAAGCAAAAGAGGGGACAAATAAACCATAAGCTGCATGCAAACTTCATTGACAATCGGTATTGTATTGGGCCTTGCCGCAGGATTAGCTCCGGGACCGCTTCTGGCGTTAACAATTACCCAGTCGTTAAAATACGGAATTGCTGAAGGTATCAAGGTGGCCATGGCACCTCTTATTACCGACGCCCCGATTGTCATCGCTGTATTATGGCTTTTATTTCGCTTACAGTCTGTTGATATCCTACTGGGTGATATCCTACTGAGTGATACCTTGCTGGGTATCTTGTCCCTTGTGGGCGGCCTGTATCTGTTTTACCTGGCCTTGGAAAATTTTCGTGCAAAACCTATATCTGTTGATTCGGTTCAGGCAGCACCGCGCTCTTTGCTAAAGGCAGTAATGGTTAATGCGTTCAACCCCCACCCGTATCTTTTCTGGATAACCGTTGGCGGCCCGCTGATGCTGAAGCAGAGCCGGCAAAGTGTTGTACCGGCGTTGATATTTATTTTATTTTTTTATCTGTGCCTGGTGGGATCTAAAATCGGCCTGGCCATAATTACCGGCAAGTTTAGAGAATTTCTAGCCGGCAGGCATTACTTATTTATGGTGCGTTTCCTGGGAACAGCACTTTTATTTTTTGCCTTGCTTTTAATTAAAGATGCTTTGGTGTTTTTTGATATTCTGATGCCATAGTGACCACTTAAAAAAAATGGAAACCATCAAAAAGTATATCATTGATACAGTATCGGGTTCAGACTCAAAATTTACGCCCGGACAGCTTGAAAAGCAAATATCAAATAAATTCAAGGTAACCAAAAAAGAATCGAGAAACCATATAAGCGACCTTGTCATAGAAGGAGAGCTTGCCTATACATACCTTTTCGGCTGCTCATTCATAGAAAAGTCATTTCAACGGCCGGTTAAGATAGCAAATAGAATTATTTTAATGCCTGCCGGCACAAAGAAAACCAGATCAGGAAATAATATCGAAATAGAGCTGTTACATGGAGCTTCATTTGGAACAGGCAGGCACCCCACCACCCGTTTGGCTGTCAGGAGCATCGAAAAACTATTCGAAACAGAGCAGTTTATAAATGGCAGTCAAAAAACGTCAGCCCTTGATATTGGAACCGGGTCGGGAATTCTTGCAATCACGTCTGTTTTGCTGGGTATTCAAAAAGCAACAGGAACAGATATCGAATCCTGCGCAAGAAAAGAAGCAAAGGAGAATGTCGAACTAAACGGCCTGTCAGACCGGATTGACATTTCCCGTCAGGAACTGGGCGAGATTGACGGGACGGTTTCACTCATCACTGCAAACCTTCGATACCCTACTTTGATGACAATACATCCCCATATCAAAAGGCTTACAGTCCCTGAAAGCGCCGTCGTGCTTTCAGGAATAAGGGCTGATGAAACAGAACACATCTGCGCCATGTATTCCAACGGATTTCAATATATGTGGCACCAGGAGGAAGCAGGTTGGGCCTGTGTTGTTTTTACCAGAATATGATATCCGCCCTCTCTATCCCTTGGGTAGTATTAAATCCCGAGTCTTTCCAGGGTGGACTTAACAGGATGCCCATTGTCATCCCAGCCCATAATGGAGTAATAATGTCGGCGGGCATTTTCAAAGTCGGCTTTGGTAATATGAGCCCCTTTAGATGGGCCCTCTGGAATTTCCGTGGATAGAAAAGAACGGAATGCTTCATCCGTGCCCCCCTGTTCCAGGTATAATTTTCGCTGCAGCTGAACCGAACGCTCACCGATTTCCATAAGGTCGCTGAAACTGAAATTAAACCCGGTTGCCGCGTTTACTATTTCCGCAATCTCATCAAAAGTATACACATTCCCCGGTGAAAAGATAAAAAGGCACAGGCTGAGGGCATCCATGGCAGCATAGTAAAGTTGGGTGGTTCTCGCTACTTCAATCTTCCCGTTATCCAAGGCGTCAGGGGCAGAGCTGACATCCAGGTTAAAGGCGGCGAGGCTGTCAGGATCAGATGCAATCCAGTCATGTTCAAGCTTCATATGATCGCCTGGATTCGGGCCATGGAAATAGCCAAACCCCACCCCCGGCTTTTTATGGGGAATATGGGCGGGCATACCTACGCCTTTAACAAATCTGAGATAAGGCTTTGTTTCATAACCCAGGCGATCTGCAGCTTGATCTATGCCATCGGCGAGAAGAATTCCCAGTTTGCTTTTTTGATACGCCATATCTTTAATGAGCTCGATTGCTTTTTGACCGTCACCAAAGGTTATGGAAAAGCCAAGGTCTTTTTCAGTCACTATGCTGTTTTCAAAACAGTCCATGAGCCAGGCAATGATATTACCCGTTGAGATGGTATCAAGCCCCAGCCGGTTGCAAAGCTCACAGGCTTCCAGGCATGTCTCAAGGTCATCTTCAAGACCGATATTGGCGCCGAGGATCGCAGCGCTTTCATATTCTGCCAGCCCTGTATACTCTGGTTTTGCTTTAGAGCGCTTTTTACAGGAAAGAAAACAGTCTTTGCAGGGATTGTTACGTCCGGCATATGCTTTTTTATCTGGCTTTTGACCTGGTTTTAGATCTGGTTTCCCAAATTCCGGATGGGATTCAGAATGGGATTCAGAATGATATGGAGCACCATAATTAAAGTTGCGGGTGGGCAGGTTGCCTGCTTTTTGGTTAATGTCCAGAAGACCGAAAGTGCCGTAATGGCGCAGCACACCCAGAAAGGAACCCGGTGCTTTTTTTATTGCAGATGACAGACGCCTTCCGCCCTCTTTATTAATGGCTTTAACCGTTTCAGGGTCCTTAAAAACCGGAACCTGATCGCCTTTTATTGCAATGGCTTTAACCTGCTTTGCACCAAGAACCGCACCAAGACCGCCGCGACCTGCGTAATGATCCGGCTCGAACATAATATTGGCGTGCCGTACCATATTTTCGCCGGCAGGGCCGATGGAGGCGATGCTGTAATCTTTTCCCAAGTCCTTAGTAAGCTGTTCGTATGAAAAATTCCGGTCCTTGCCCCACAGATATCCGGCGGCATCAAACCGGACATGGTCATTGTCGATGATAAGAATAACAGGCTCTTTGGATTTCCCGGTTATTGCAAGTGCATCAAAACCGGCGCGTTTGATTCCAGGACCAAATTCGCCTCCTGCCTGTGACAAATAAACGCCGGTTGATTCAGGGGCAAGGGACAATACATTTACACGGGTTGCCCCGCAAACGCCACCCGCTGCCATGGGGCCGGCGGCAAATATGATGGGGTTTTCAGGTGCAAAAGCATTGTCCGGTTTTGGGCCTTTTGTCAGTTCCTCAAACAGCTTTGCGCATAACAGCGCACCGCCCATGAATTTTTGATAATAGGCTTCATTCTTTTTTAGAATTTCGATGCGTTTTTTATTAAGATCAACGACGAGGATTTTTCCCATAAAACCATACATGGTCAGGTCTCCACTTTATTAAAAAGGGGTATTAAAAAAATTTACCATCCATTGCACCACAATTGCTTCATCTGTTTTTTGATCCAGCGTTTTTTCAGCCTCTTCAACCGCGTGGCGACCCATCAACTCGAGTCTGGACTGCATTAGTTCACTTAAAAAGGGCACTGTAAATTCAGGATGCCCCTGAATCCCCAAAAAATGACTCCCCACCGTTATCATCGAATATGGGCAGTGATCATTTCCTCCGACAACCTCGCTTTCCGGTGGTGGGGTTTCAACCTGATCTCTGTGACTTAAAATTAATCTATAACTGTCAAGCTCCGGTGACATCCCCAACGACATCCAAGGCTGTTTTTTATAAATTTCTGCCGTCTTGACGCCGATTCCCCATCCTTTAGCTGATTGTGAGCATTTCCCTCCCAGGGCCTCGGCAATTATCTGGTGTCCAAAGCAGATTCCGATGAATTTAATTTTGTTGTGATACAGCTCTTTTATATAATCTTTGAATCTCAATATCCATGGCACATCATCATAGACTGAAAACCTGGAACCAGTACCTATAAAACCATGGTAGTTATTTTTTTCATCCGGATACTCATCCTTTTGAATGTCAAATATATCCATGGAAACTTCGGGCGCATATTTTTCAAACAGATTGCGGAAAAAATCGGAATGATCACCGAATTTTATCCGGAGTTCCGTATCCATATGGTCGCATTGCAAAAGGCCGATTTTCAAAATGCTGCCTCATATACCGAAAACAAATCATCCTGGTCCACAGGCATCATGTTCGTCTGATGACAGGGATCTTCAAAAGCTTCCATACTCAAACCCTCAAGGTCCTTTTTTTGGATGCCTCGACTCAAAAGACCGGACTGAATGCCCAGAGTCTGAATAAAATGTTGGCAAGCATCAGCCAGAGTCTGGTTTTTCATATGCCTTTCGCCAAACATTGAACGGACACGGGATATTCTTGCTGATTGATCCTGGTTTAAATCCGCTTTTTCAAGAAACGATACACCTGAAGAAAGTAAAAGCGCATTGGCAAGGCCGTGGTGCATAGCGTGGCGGCTTGACAGGGGATGTGCAAGAGAATGGATCATGCCAAGACCTTTCTGGAAGGCTACGGCACCCATGGTTGCGGCAATCAGCATTCGCTCTCTGGCGTCAAGGTTGCCGCCGTCTTTGACGGCAATTGGCAGCCAGTCCAGCGCCAGTTCCATTCCCATAAGGGCAATGCCGTCCGCCATGGGGTGAAGTCCGGGAGCAAAATATGCTTCAAGGCTGTGGACAAATGCATCAATTCCGGTTGCGGCGGTTATGTCAGGAGGCAGGCCTGCTGTCAGTTCAGGTGCCAGAACAGCCATATCCGGTATTAAATCCGGGTGGAAATAAATTGCTTTTTTGCCTGTTTTTCTCATTATGATAACCGCTGACCTTCCAACCTCGCTGCCGGTTCCCGCAGTTGTCGGGATGGCGTAAAGAGGCGGCATGGGTTCGGTGATCCTCTGGTCACCGCCTTTGGCATCGTCGTATTGCTCAAGCGGTTCAGAGTGGACTGCCATGATCCTGACGGTTTTTGCCACATCCATGGGGCTTCCACCGCCCAGGGCGATAATGCTGTCGCACTGGTTTTCCTTAAACATGGCGGTGCACTTTTCAATGTCTTCTTCAGTGGGGTTGGGATGTGTTTCGGAAAAAAGACTAAAAGATATGCCCCGGTCTTTCAGCAGGCGTGTCAGCTGATCCAGAACCCCGCAACTTTTTAATATTTCGTCCGTAACAACCAGGGCCTGCTTATGCGATTTGCTTTTCAGGCGTGTTACAAATTCCTCCAATGCGCCCTTGCCGCTTAATATGATCGTCGGATAGTTGTACTGGTTCATAAAATTGCCTCGTTATTAAATAATCTCGAAATACCGCTGCAACTGCCAATCAGTCACATGTTTTTCATATTCCCTTACCTCCCAATCCCTGGAGCCGGCATAATGATCGACAAACTCATCGCCGAACAATTCCCTTGCCTCCTTGGATTTTCTGAACACGCGAACCGCGTCTTTCAGGTTGGAGGGAAACAGCAGTTCATCAGGAAGCCGGTCCTGGATTTCATAGGCATTGCCTTTTACCGGATCAGACAAAATCAGCTTTTCTTCGATTCCTTTAAGTCCTGCCCCTAAAACAGCGGCTGCAACCAGGTATGGATTGCCGTCGGCAGCACCGATTCGAAATTCGATTCTCTGGGAGATTTCATCTCCGGGTATGGCCCTTACAGCAGTCGTTCTGTTATCAATGCCCCAGGTGGCCGCAGTCGGTGCCCAGGCTCCTTTTACCAGCCGTGTATAACTGTTAATGTTCGGGGCGGACATGACAAGAAACGGCTTCATATACTTTATGACACCAGCAATATACTGTTTCATTGTTTCACTCATTGCATTAGGCGCACCAGCGTCATGGAATAGCGGTTTTCCCGTATTGATGTCATACAAAGACATGTGCAGGTGCCCGCTCTGCCCCGGATATTCCATGGACCATTTGGCCATGAATGTCGCCATCATGTCACGTTTCTGGAAAAAGGTTTTTGAAAAGGTTTTAAACAGATTGGCTTTATCTGCGGCTGCGATTCCGTTGTCATATTGAAGGGCAGCCTCCCAGACACCCGGTCCGGTTTCGCAGTGGAGCCCTTCGATTTCAATGTCGAGTTTTTTAAAATATTCTATGAATTCTCCGAACAGGTCGGACAACCATGTATTCCTTAAAATAGAATAACCGAACATGCCCGGTGAAAGAGGCGTCAAATCGGCATAATTTTTTTCCCGGACGCTATGGGGCGTTTCCTTGAAAACAAAAAATTCATATTCAAAAGAATAGGATAGTCCCAACCCCATATTCTCCGCCTGTTTTAAAACACGCCTCAAAAGGGATCGAGGGCAAATTGGGTGGTGTTCCGCATCATTACTTACAAATTCACCGAGATAAAAAGGTACATGTTTTTCATCCGGCATTCTTCTTTCAGACAATAAATCGATTTGATACAAAGCATCAGGGAATGCGGTGTGCCAGCCTGTAAAGGAAACATTGTCGTATAACTGGTCGGCACAATCCCACCCCAGAACACAGTCGCAGAATCCGGCGCATGCCTTTGCCGCGGACTTAAATTTTTTCAGGGTCAGGTATTTACCCCTTAACACACCGTCAATGTCTGTTAATGCAATTTTAACATGGCTGACTCCTTGTGATTCCAGTTCTTTAAGCTTTTGTTCAATCATATGCGGCATGGATTGGGTTCCCCCTTTTTGTCGATTGCTGTCATATGCAAGGTAATATTATATACTGAAATGATGTAAAATGATTTTACCGCGGGGTCAACCCTATTGTTGATACATGATTAACTTGATGTGTGTGGTAAATTTGCATTTCACCGTCACCCACCATCATTTTTTCCCTGTAATGCTCTTCAAACAGTTCGACTAGGTAATCTTTGGATATGGCATTTTGAGGGATGACAAAAAGAAAAAGCACGGCAAGTATACGCATCACCACCACTAAAGGAAAATAGGTTAATTATGAGCAGGATTAGATATATAATCGGCATAGTGCTGTTTTTTCTTTAGGAAGGACAGTTTTATAAAAATCGGGATTGCCGTTATATAAATAGTGCTTTACAAGATTTCTGTTTGTGTTAAAAAATAATACTTTAAAATTAAACTAATTCGGCTAACAGGTAAGTTCTCAAAAAGACAGGGAGGGGCAAGGGTGTCTTATTTATAAATGAGATATCCTTGACCAGGGATTATTGAGAAATTACGTCAACAGGAGTTAACATATGATAAAAATTAATGGAAATTATCTTAAACTTCAGGCATCATACCTTTTTTCAGAAATTGCAGGACGTGTTGCAGCCTTTCAGAAGGCCAACCCTGAAAAAGAAATGATCAAACTCGGCATAGGCGACGTAACCCGTTCTTTGCCCGGAGCCTGTATCAGCGCATTCCATTCGGCCGTGGATGAAATGGCGACAGATGAAGCCTTCAGGGGTTACGGACCTGAGCAGGGATATCCGTTTTTAAGAGATAAAATTGCGGAAATCGATTTCAAGTCAAGGGGTGCTGAAGTTTCTTCTGATGAAATATTTATCAGTGACGGCGCCAAATGCGACACCGGCAACTTTCAGGAAATTTTTTCAACTGATACTAAAATCGCTATTCCGGACCCTGTCTATCCGGTTTATCTTGATACCAATGTCATGGCCGGGCGAACCGGCATTTTTAACAACGGAAGATATGAAAATATTATTTATCTGGACAGCACAATGGAGAACGGCTTTCTCCCCGATCTCCCTGAACAGCCGGCTGATCTGATTTATCTTTGTTTTCCAAACAACCCGACAGGTGTGGTGGCGAATAAAGCTGTGCTGAAAAGCTGGGTTGACTATGCACGGGAAAACCGATCAATCATACTTTTTGATGCAGCCTATGAGGCATTTATTACAGATGACAACATTCCTCATTCCATTTATGAAATTGAAGGGGCAAGAGAGGTTGCCGTTGAATTCAGAAGCTTTTCAAAAAGTGCCGGATTTACCGGCACCCGGTGTGCATTCACCGTAGTGCCCAAAGACTGCATGGCATACGATACCGGTGGAAACAGCCATTCCCTTCATGCTTTGTGGAACAGGCGCCACAGCACCAAATTTAACGGCGTCTCATATCCGGTCCAGAGGGCTGCGGAGGCTGTGTACAGCGAAGAAGGAAGCAGACAGGCAAAAGACCTTGTGGATTTCTACATGAAAAATGCCGCCATAATCAAAGAGGAAATATCGAATCTCGGGTATAAATGTGCCGGCGGGGATCATTCTCCCTATATCTGGATATGGGGTGAAATGGATTCATGGGACTTCTTTGACCTGCTTCTAAACAGAGCAGGTGTGGTCTGCACGCCGGGCGCCGGATTTGGCGCCTGCGGAAAGGGGTTTATCAGGATCAGCGCATTCAACAGCCTTGAAAATGTAAAGAATGCCATGTCACGGATCAAAACAACTCTTATGAAATAAAGGCAACTCATGTATTTAAGAACCTGCGTGTCTCCTTTAGGAAAATTCATATTCGGCATTCATACGCCCGCCTTTAGCGTGGATAACTTTCGTAAAAACGACTTTGTTACCCCTCTCGGATATTTTGAAGACGGCAGTCGCCATGAGAACAGAGAGAATTTTCCCGGGTCAAATGTTGAAGCAAAAACAGCCGATTTGATATTTGAAATACCGAATGCATTTCCATTCAGGGGGACAACCTATATCTGCCGAAGCTGGGCTGCCGCGAAAGCGATTGATCCTTTGTTGATCAATTTACCTGAACCGCCTCCAATCTCTTTTTCAAAAGTTCTTGAAAGCTGGTTCAAAGAAGACGAAAAAACATCGGGAAAGATTGACCATGCATTTGACACGCTTCCCGAACCTTTACTGATAGCGCTTGCCACAACATCCACCGATTCTGATGATCTTGTACGCATGGTCAAAACCTGCTGCGAATTTGTATACGATGATTCCACAAAAAAACCAAAAGGACTTCGGTACAAAAAAAATCAGCAGGGCATTCCCCTGCCGGTTGTGAAAAACATGACCCTGTATGAGGTGATTGTAAACAATATTCATCTGCCGGATGAATACAAGGAAGCAATGGCTCTAAAGCCGGGTGTACAGGGAAAAAGCGAGATCGTGGGAGAATTTGGAGCAAGAAAAGGCGACAGCCATGTGTTTGAATACTTAAGATGCAACAGCTATATTCCATGGGGTCACTATGCAGCGAATATGGCGGATGATGCTGTTCGCTACAGGATAAAGGATCTGACAAAAGAAGACATGAATGGCCTCCGCCGTTTATATTACCAAAGGACCTTTGTGAGACTGGCGTCCATGCTTGGGTTGCCGATTCCTGAAAAGAGAAAGCTGCTCTCGGGAACTGAACTTGAAGAGATGAGAAAAAGGATTCTGGATACTGTCCGTAGAAAATCGAGAGAAGGAGCCCGCACAAAATTTCCCTTTAATTCAACGTTGTGGGGGTGGAACTTTGGTTTTGATTTTGCGCCGAGCCATTACCGGCTGCATGCCTCCCACCAGCAGGTTCATCAACAGTTTGCCCTTATCCCTACGATGGTTCCTACAATGGTTCCAGCCGTGGTTTCCGCAAAAGAAGAATCGGACAATGAATTTCCGGCATATGCCTGCGGCGATATGATTCATGAATTTATAACGGCATACCGCAATGAAACAGGGCATAACTTTTTTGAGGATTATATCCGGGCAATTCGATCCAATGAAAGACTGGACGGCCGGAGCGCGAGGGAAAACAGCCTTGTAGTTTATGAGGATGAAAATGTAATGGTTTTTGTGCCAAAAGCCCAAACCTCCCAGTGGGAGCTGCAGTTGATGGCCACTGGAAAGATTGGCAACATTCTTGAAGCTGATGCAGGGACAAGAGATTCTCTTGACCGTGCCATGCTGATCACAACGAAGATACTTGAAAAAATGGGCGCAAAAATGATTACTACCATCGAATACTCAAAGCGTTTTGACTTAGATGAGAATGACCAACGTCTCCTCTACTCCTTTTTGCCGAGAATGCCGGAATCTCCCGGCGCATTCAGCGAGGCCCAGCTTCGCTGGATAAACGGCCATTTCCCGGAAGATTTTGCTGCTGCCTGTCGTGCAGCTTACCGAAACTTAAACTGAAATGGAGAAGAACAATGGAAAACACTCTGATTCTTGTGCCGGCGACCATTCTGCTTTCGGCACTTCTTTTTTTTGAAAAAAAAGATAGTGTGCCTGGAAAGTTATTGACCAAAACACCGCTTTCTCTTCTTTTTATTTTGGCGGCAACTCTCCAGAACCACCCGGTTCCCGCTTATTATAATTTTCTTCTCATCGGACTCATACTCTGCCTGGGAGGTGATGTGTTGCTCATTTTTCCACAAAAAAAAGCGTTCCTTCTGGGACTTGTCACTTTTTTGTTGGGTCATGTATTCTATGTCATCGCCTTCTTCAAAGTCTCCCAGATTAGTTCGCCGGCTTGGATTGTAACCTTACTCATTCTAATTTTCAGCATCGGCGTTTTTTTCAGGTTAAGGGCGCACCTCGGCTCCATGCTGGTTCCTGTCATACTGTATATTGTCGTTATCACCAGTATGGTGATCGGTGCAGGATCAGTTTTATTTGATTCAATGCTTCCCTGTAACGGCAGGTATATTGTTTTTGCCGGAGCCCTTCTTTTCTATTTTTCAGACCTTTTTGTGGCCCGAAACCGTTTTGTGGAAAAGGCCTTTTTTAACCGGCTTCTGGGTTTGCCGCTTTATTATTCCGGACAATTTCTGCTGGCGTTTTCAGTCGGGATGATGGGGTAAAGGAATTGTAAGGGGCCCCAGGGGAAGAGCGGCCATTGACATGGTTTCAAATCCAAAAGCCATTCTAAGGGCCTCCATTTTATTTTCAATGTCTTCGATAAAGGTTACCCTTGCTTTTTCCTGAAGATCCGGACCCATGGAAGAATAAAGAAATACATCGCAGTCTTGGATAATTTCCAGAAGAACCTGAACCTGCCAATCATCGTATGCTGCTGTTTTTCTGGCCATAATTTCTTGGAGCAGCTTCCTGGAAGATATACCGCGGCTCATAATTTGTTCAAAATGGCTCCCTTCAGGGATCCCCTGTCGGCACTCACTTGCTATAATTATGCTGCCGCCTTTTTCAACAATGCGTGAAGCAGCAGATATTCCCTTGATGGTCTGATAAAAATTCATATCAAGGGGATAACCGCTGTTTGAAGTAATGACCAGAGGGAATTTTTGCGGTACTTTTGTGCAGCTTTCCCGGGATACATTAAGGCATCCCTCTTCATGGGCTTCGATATAGTCACCGACAAAAATGCCGGCAATTTCCTTTTGATGATTCAAGGAGACATTGACAATGAAGTCCGGCGGACAGAGAGAAACCATTTCGCGAGTTAATTTTTGAAGCGGGTTGTCTGCTGTCTCTCCCCAGGTAGTATTTGGATGGGCGATCAGTTCAGAACGGTGAAAATAGCTGATGGTTTCGAGCCCGGCAATACCCGGGACAATTGCCTTGGCGCCCCCTGAAAAACCGGCAAAAAAGTGAGGCTCAATAAAACCTGTGGCAATTTTAATGTCTGCTTCGCAGTAAACACGGTTTAAAATGCACGTACCACCGCATGCGGATTTTCCCATGTGCATCAGCATGGAATTGTCACGGCAGTCATGACATAACACCTTGAAGCGATCCAAATTTTCCCTTCCGAGCATCCGCTGCAGTTCGGTTTTTGTTGACGGTCGGTGAGTGCCTGTTCCCACCAGTATGGTGACATGGTTGTCGGGAACGCCGAGGCAGTCAACAATCCAGGGTATTAGAAGATGGTCGGGTACCGGCCGCGTGTGGTCGGCAATGACAATGACAACATCCGGCGACGACTTAGCTTTCCTCGCGACGAGCTCGAACAGCGGTTGTGCTTCCATGGGAGATGATGCTTTTTCTAAAAAAATGTCACGGGGATTGTCAAGGGCAGGAGGGTTTTTGGGGATAACAGTCGTGATATCAAACCGACTTTCGTCAATTTTCATTTCCAGAAATCCGTTTCCATAGGCCAGCTTTACTGTATTGGTCATCATAGGTCATTATATACCTCGTTCAGGTTGTGAATGGAACCATAAAAAAATTCCCGGAATTCAATTTCTTTGGATTGATAAACAGCGCATAATCCGTTATAAAGATGAAACGTTATTTAGAGAGTATAAAGGGAAAATGGATAGCGAGAGATTTGAGTTTTTAAAAAAAGATTATGTGCAAGGGTTTCCTGCTTTTTGCGGATTTGAAGTCCAGCGGATAGAAAAAGGACTGTTTGAATCACGATTGAAGCTTCAGCGGGAGCATAAACAGCAGGACGGCTTTGTTCATGCCGGTGTTATTGCAACAATGGCTGATCATACGGCAGGCTATTCTGCTTATACACTGGTAACGAATGATTACCGGATTTTAACCATTGAGTTTAAGATAAACTATTTCAGGCCAGCAATTGGCGATGAAATCATCTGCCGCGCAAGGGTGATCAACAGGGGGGAAAAAATAATCGTTTCAGAGTCAGAAGTATTTTCGATTATTAATGGTGACGAAAAACTGGTGTCAAAGGCAATGGTTACGTTGATGTCGGTACCCTCATCTGTCTTATCGAACAACCTTGCAACTGAATAAAGGAACTTTTGCTGCTAATATATTTCAACAATAACGATATGTTAAAAAATGAAGGGTTGCGGTGAAAAAAAAGACCGAAGAAAATACCTATGCTGCTTTCATCGGGGAAGCAAAGGCATATTTCAGACTATTGGCAGCCAAAAAATCGGATAAGACTGGTTTTAAATTCACAATTGTCGGCAGCTATATTTCGTGAGAGCTTGATCTGATATCTTCAACAATATCAACAATTTCTTGTTTGAGGGATAAAGGCGCGAATATTTCACCCCATCCTTTCTGAACCTGGAACAAACCATCATAAGCAGTATCATGAAATGATCTCAAACGATAGGGAATTTCCTGTTCAGATAAAATCGATTCAACAAGCTGGGCTTCGATTGCACTATCGAGCACAATTATTTTAACATACTCATCCTGATATTCAGTATTCATAATCTATAATTAAAACATCAGCCTTTGACAGCTTCATAAAAAATCAAAAAGTTATTTATTGTCATTCCGGCGAAAGCCGGACACGTAGTGCCGGGTTTCAAGCCGAGAGGCGCAACCTTGTCGCTATCCAGTCATTTCAATAGGTTCTGGACTCCGACTTTCGCCGGAGTGACGGAACTGGACTTCCAAATAACTAAAATAAAGATAAGCCATCTAACAATTTAAATTTAATAGTTATTTGGTTTAATAGCGGCGCGGAGCGCCGTACATAGCTTTTTTCGAAGCCATCAGCTTTTAAAGAGTTGCATAACATTTTCACTGCCGCTCTGGCCTGGGCCAGGTATTATTTATCGGTCTAATATTCAAAAACTTTAAAAAATATGGTTGCCGGATTTTTTATTTTAATGTAAGCCTGAAAAAAGCCAATAAAGGAGAATGAGTTATGAAGCTTAAAATCAGAATGATCATATTGCTTTGCATCTTTGGTTTCGTGCCGGTATCTTCAGCAGAATATTACAAATATACGGATGAAAATGGAAATATTCATTACACTGATGATTTTTCAAAAGTGCCCAAAAGTCAGAGGAAGGATGTTGAGGGATATGCGGAAGTAAGGCGATCCGAAACCTTGCTTGTCGATACCCAAAAAGACAAGAAAGAAAAATCAGGGCTTGAATCCGAAGAAAAGGCCAAAGAAGGCGACTCGAAAGCAGATAAAACCGCATCAGAAGATAAATATTTGCGTTTTCAAGAAAAAAGAAACAGCCTTATGGAAGAACAGCAGAGTATCGAGGCTGAGTACAAAGCATTGATGGAAGAAAAGAGTGCTCTTGCAAAAGAAAGAAAACCGAGGATGCTGCGCCCGCAGGTTACTGCATTGAATGAAAAGACCGATGCCTTG
>JAFDJC010000229.1 GCA_019307665.1 Deltaproteobacteria bacterium
AAATATCTCATTTCTAGATGGACACTAACTAGGTGGCTGTCCATAACAGATAAATTCCTACACCGTTATAACTCCGGCCGAAAAAAAGGTATCTGGGAATATAACTCCCCAGACACGCTTCTATATTTCCCCCGAACGCGGGCCCTCCTCGACCTCAACAGTATCTTCAGGCATTTTCAAAATAGCCGTCCCTTGAAGATGGGCGAAAAAAAGACCGACGATAAATACAGGAATAAAGCAGACGCCGTGGACCACTGTGGCAAAAGAAAGCGCCGGGCCGGCCGAAACCCCAAACATAGCCAGTGTAATCTGGCAAAGATAATGATAGGTTCCCACATAGCCTGGAGAAGACGGCACGACTACAGCTATGGTGGTAATTACCAAAAGAATCAAACTTGTTGACCATTCAAGGTGGTAGGTCTCTACAAAATCGAATGCGTGTAGACAAAAAAAGAAAACAAAGCCGTAGCAGATCCAAATGATAAAAGACAAAAGAGATACAGTAATATAATCAGACCAACGTTTCATGGGCAAAAGGCCTGCGAGGAATTTCTCCAACATTGCCTTTGTTTTGTGTTCAAATGGTTCAGGTAACGGTTTCATAATAAAACTAATGAACTGCATTGTCGGCGATGTTGCCTTTTTAAGAAAAATCAAAAAAATTAGAAGCCCAATGGTTCCGGCAAGCATAATGTATCCGCTTTCAATAACCCATTCAGGGAACGGATAAATGAACAACGCCAGTAACATCAGTGCAAGAAGTGAAAACACATCAATAATCCGCTCCACGACGATAGTCGCAAAAACGGGACTCATGGAGATCTTTTGATTCTTGCCCAACACATATGCACGCAGAAACTCACCCAGGTGAGCAGGCAAGAATGTATTCGCTGCATAACCAATAATGAGCGATGAAAAAAGGTCACTTATATCCAACCGCCTTATGGGATCAAGAAGATACCGCCACCGGAATGCGCGCAGAAGGTGGCTGAAAAAAATAATTCCGGCAGCGGGCATTAGATACCAGTAATTTGCTGTTTGAAAGGCCTGCAACATTTCGGAAAAATCGACTTTTCGAAAAGCCAGGTAAATACATAATGCGCTGACAAGAATGCCTATGGATAATTTTACTTTATGCTGACTGTATACATTCATGTTCTTTGTCAAACAGGAAGGGGAATTTAGACCTTGTAGAAAGACCTGTACCACTCAACAAACCTTCTAATACCTTCTTCCAGAGGGGTCTTTGGATCAAACCCAAGCAGATCCCTTGATTTCTCTATATCGGCAGACGTCTGCTTGACATCCCCGGGCTGCATTGGCATCATATTTTTTTCTGCCTTTTGACCCAATTCCTCTTCAAGAATCTGGATGAGTTTCATAAGTTGCTCTGTTTTTGAATTGCCCAGGTTAAATACCTCATAGGGCACCGGCCTCTCAAGCGCTGCAATCGTGCCGTCAACAATATCATCAATATAAGTGAAATCCCTTTTCATGTCTCCATAGTTATACACGTTTATCGGCCTGTTATTCAGGATTGCATCAGTAAACAGGAAAAGCGCCATGTCCGGGCGTCCCCATGGTCCATAAACCGTGAAATACCTAAGCCCGGTACACGGGATCTGGTACAGATGACTGTATGCATGGGCAATCAATTCATTTGCCTTTTTAGTCGCGGCATAAAGCGATATGGGATTATCCACGCGGTCATCTACACTGAAAGGGACTTTTTCATTTCTCCCGTAAACAGATGAAGATGAAGCGTACACGAAATTCTCAACCCCGAATTCCCGCGCAATCTCAAGCAGGTTTAAAAAGCCTTCCAAATTGCTTTTCTGGTATGAAAACGGATCCTCCAAAGAATACCTCACACCCGCCTGAGCAGCCAGGTTGCAAATAACATCTATCCGGTGCCGTGAAAAAATATCCTTAAGGGCCTTAAGGTCTTGAATATCTCCTTTGTAGAAAATAAATTTATCAAACGATTTCAGAACATCCAATCTTGCCATTTTCAGATTAACATCATAATATTTGTTCAGGTTATCTACTCCGATAACGTTTCCGCCCTCTTCCAGCAGCCTTTTCGACAGACTAAACCCGATAAACCCTGCCGATCCTGTTACGAAAACTGTTTGATTATTTTTTTCCATGAGAGTTAATACCATTGATGTTAGGGTAAAGTGAGGCAAAAAAAAGATTGTATCCGGTCGGAGCAAAACTCATTTCCGGATACAATCTTTAAGGCAGGTTAATATACCGGGACAATTCCCGTCACACTTTTTTGTCATACAGGGCCGAACATATTACATCATTCCGCCCATTCCGCCCATTCCGCCCATTCCGCCCGGGGGCATTGCGGGCATCCCCCCTGCATTGCTTTCTTCCGGTTTCTCTGCTATCATGGCCTGTGTCGTCAGGAGAAGCGCGGCAACCGATGATGCGTTCTGCAGGGCAAATCTGGTCACCTTCGCAGGATCAATAACGCCGGCCTTCATCAGATCCTCATATTTATCTGTTTCTGCGTTATAACCAAAAGCGCCTTCTCCATCTTTGACTTTTGCCACAACCACAGAACCTTCCGCTCCGGCATTGTTTGCAATCTGCCGCACCGGCTCTTCCAATGCCCTCATGACCAGGTCGACACCGGCCTTTTCTTCACCCTTTGCTTTTGCCCTTATTTTTTCCACCGCAGAAATAGTCCTCACAAGAGCGACTCCACCTCCGGGGACAACCCCCTCTTCCACTGCGGCCCTTGTGGCATTCAGGGCATCCTCAACCCTCGCCTTTTTCTCTTTCATTTCAATTTCTGTGGCTGCACCAACATTGATCACAGCCACACCACCAATCAGTTTCGCCAACCGTTCCTGCAGCTTTTCGCGATCATAATCAGAAGAGGTGTCATCGACCTGTGCCCGAATCTGTTTCACTCGGCCTTCCAGATCGGCCCGGTTGCCGCCGCCATCGACGATTGTGGTATTGTCTTTGTCGATATTGATTGTCTTGGCTGTTCCAAGGTCGTTCAGTGTAATATTTTCCAGTTTCAGGCCAAGGTCCTCAGCCATCACCTGACCGCCCGTAAGAATGGCAATGTCTTCCAGCATCGCCTTTCTCCGGTCGCCGAAACCGGGTGCTTTGACAGCAGCTACGCTGAGTGTCCCTCTAAGCTTGTTGACAACCAGCGTGGCAAGCGCTTCGCCATCCACATCTTCAGAAACGATCAGGAGAGGCTTGCCCAGCTTGGCGATCTGCTCGAGAATGGGGACCAGATCTTTCATGGTGCTGATTTTCTTTTCATGAAGCAAAATGTAGGGATCGGACATGTTGACTTCCATCTTCTCAGCATCGGTTACAAAATAAGGGGAAAGATACCCACGATCAAATTGCATTCCCTCCACAACCTCAAGTGTGGTGTCCATGCTCTTGGCTTCTTCCACCGTAATGACGCCCTCTTTGCCGACCTTGTTCATGGACTCTGCAATAATATTGCCGATGGTCTCATCATTGTTGGCTGAGATAGATCCCACCTGGGCGATTTCAGCCTGGTCTTTTGTCGGTTTTGCGATACCTTCAAGTTCCTTGATGGAAGCGTCCACACCTTTTTCTATGCCTCGTTTAATGGCCATGGGATTTACACCGGCCGCAACCAGTTTGCTGCCTTCTCTGTAAATGGCCTGCGCCAGGATCGTTGCCGTGGTTGTCCCGTCTCCAGCCACGTCAGATGTCTTGGATGCCACTTCTTTGACCATCTGTGCGCCCATGTTCTCAAACTTATCTTCCAGATCAATTTCTTTAGCCACGGTTACGCCGTCTTTTGTAATGGTTGGAGCGCCAAAGGACTTATCCAAAATAACATTTCTTCCTTTAGGACCCAGTGTGATTTTCACCGCATCGGCAAGGGTGTTTACTCCTCTGAGCATCAACTCCCTGGCCTTTGCGTCATATTTAATCTCTTTTGCCATATTTAACGTCCTCCTTCAGATTTCTATGGTAAGGGGCTATCCTACAATAGCGATAATATCATCTTCTCTCATAATCAGGTGTTCTTCGCCATCTATCTTGATTTCTGTTCCCGCATACTTTCCAAACAGGACCTTGTCTCCCTTTTTTACTTCAAGGGGCTGCCTGCTCCCATCTTCCAGGACCTTTCCATTTCCCACAGCAACGATCTTACCCTCTGCGGGCTTTTCTTTTGCTGAATCAGGGATGATGATACCGCCTTTTGTTGTTTCTTCGTCTTCTATCCTTTTAACGATGACCCGGTCATGCAATGGTTTAATCTTCATCTTAAATATCTCCTCCAAAGTATGAAAAATTTGTGGCTAAACATCATTAGACTTTAAAAAGATCTGATCTCACCTCCTTATATTTTATAGAATATTTAAACCCTTTTGATTCACGCAGGGCATTTAGCGGCTGTCGCGGAGCAATATCCTTTGGGAACTGATTGGGTTTTAACGCTTGACTATTGATACGAATATTACCCTGAAACAAATTATTGCCGATTCATCTCCGATAACGGTCTTCATGAACCCCCTTTAAAAAGCGCCTTCACATTTTTTAAAGCCTTAAACTCACGCTCTTTTAGCAAAGGTGACTCACAAAATTTAACGTAAAAATAACAACAAGCTATCAAATGTCAAGGGGCACAGCTAAAAAACATCAAGACGCAGCAAGGCATATCAAAATCAAAGGTCGAGGTCAAGCAGTTCCCTCATGGGACTTCATCCTAATCTGCGATCCAACAGGAATATCCTCACACAAAAGTAAAGAATTAACCCTTAACGTATTCCGATTGCAAAATGAAACGGATTTCTATAAAATTAGTAACTACCCAGGTTCAGGGTTCAAGGTTCACGGTTCACGGTTAAACCCAATTTTATCGGGATTTTCTTCATGTTTCCAGAGCGACATAGCGTGTTCCTTGGCGCTTGGTGTGCAAAACCGTTTAGTATATCAAAAAACCGGATGAACAAGGTATTTGTCTAAAGAATAGAGGCCTTCCTTCATTGCTTTTAACCTTGACTGTCGGAGCGAAGCGTAGATCCCGTCTGAAGCGAAGCGAAAGCGGGAAACCGTGAACCTTATAACCTGAGTAGTTGCTAAAATTAAAGATATAATTCAGCATCGATTCACCAAATCAGCAACGCCGGGAGTCGACCACTGATTACTGAATACACAGACTGTTCAGCGGAGTATAAATTAAATGAGCAGAAAACATAACAATA
>JAFDJC010000049.1 GCA_019307665.1 Deltaproteobacteria bacterium
CCTTCTGTTACCTGCCTCTACAATATAAATGATAAAAGCGGTTCAATCATGCCCCAGATAATATACACTCCCATAACCAACCTGGAATTTGAGCTTAGAACTACATTTCTTTTGGGGAAAGATTATACTGAATTCGGAGAGAAATTAAACGACTATAAAGTTCATGTGGCAGTGAAGTACTACTTTACAAACTAAACTGTGATAGCCATCTGTGCGCGCTTCTTACTTCAATGCCATCTGGAAAAGTTTTTTCCCGTTTAAGTTTTTTAACCAGTTGAATCATTTTTATTTCAGGGAAAAATCGCTTAAAAATTTTAAAATTCGGGCTTATATTTTCGTCACCCCATTTAACTTCGATCATTAATATCGGGTTTCCACTATTGGTGATGCAAAAATCTACTTCTTTACCATCTTTATTTCTCAAATAATAAAGATCTTTTTTTTCAAATCATTCCGAATGTTTTTTTCCAAATATCTTTTCATGCGTCTATTCTGGCATAAAATCCGAAATAGTCAAAGGTTGTGATAGTCTGCCTTTTCACGGATTCCCGAGATATTTCTTTCATGAAGTTTATTCGTCCCAGGCGTTAAGTTGGTAACGCCACAGTGGCGCCACCTATCGCCACTTTTATTTTAAGTAACTCGCAATTTGTTTTAAAATCTATTATATCAGACTCACTTTTTTTGTAATGAATTATTTTTTAACATCGATATCAAGTGGTTAAGGCATGCGCATTAAAATAGAACGCATTTATGAAACAGATGGCACAGATATTGAAATTATTAAAATTACGTATGACAAACAGCAACTTTTTAATCATTTATTTAGAATAAGGAGGTTCAAAATGAGTAAAATGGCGAAATTTATGGCAGTTCATAAAAATCCGGGTGTTGATTGTAATGAAGTACAGGCAAACTGGAGGAAATTGGCTAATGTTGAATCCGGAACCTGGGTCAGGACTTATTTTAATGACAAAGAAGGCGTACGTTACTGCCTATGGCTGGCTCCAAGTGAAGAGGAATTAAAAAATATCTTTGCCGCGATCGGCGTTAGCTGGGAATCGATACTACCTGTCGAAGAAACTATTCCGGACCTCTGGGGAGAATCCTGGCAGGAGCATCTTAAACATGAAGAAACAGCCGCCACAAAGGGCAACTGATGACTGCCGATTAGAGTGTGGGCACATATTTATCATGCCCACACACTCGGCTATCTGACGGCCATCGAAAATTTGTAAGGTTTTGGGCAGACTGTGACAGACAGAGAATGAGGAGGAGTGTATGGAGAACATATCATTTTCAGATATAGCGATTGTTGCGTGCGGCACAATGAGTCCGGAACTTAATTATTTAAAAGAGGAGGGTTTCCTCGATACTGAGTTTCTTTATTTCACAACTCCGGGGCTTCACCAGGATATTCCGGAACTGGAGCGTCAGCTTGTGGCAAGGATAAACAAGGCAAAGGAGAAAGTCGACAAGGTAATTGTTGTTTACGGCGGCAAGTACTGCTATGTCAACGTTGATGACCCGTTGAGAGTCATGCAGACGATAATTGAAGAACAGGGACCAGGGGTTGTAAGAATCCAGGCGACTCATTGCATGAATATGATAGCAGACGATGATGAATGTGAAAAAATCGCCCAGGAGCTTGCCGAAGGAGAAAAGGTCTGGTGGATGACGCCCGGATGGATTAAGTACCGAGAGCATGTTTTCAAAGGATGGGATAAAGGGGTTGCAAACGAAAACTTCCCTAAACACACAGGCGGGGCTGTTGTGCTTGACGGTATAGGATATCTTGAGGAATATATGGCGAATCATCCCGAAGAGTTTCTCGAATACTGTGACTGGATGGGAATCCCGATGCAGCCGTATCCTGTAATCCTTGACCGGTTCAAATCTTTGCTGACGGACCAGGTAAAAATTTTAAACCAATAGTTTTTCTTCAAATGTATCTTGCAATGACAGAAAATTTTTCTGAAATAAAAAAACAGGCGGTGGTATAAATGGGTAAATGTGTGAATCATCCGGATAGGGAGACGAGTTTTTTATGCTCAAAACATAATATCTACATGTGTGAAGAATGCCTTGAATGCCGAGATCCTGATATTTACTGTAAATTCCGCTCATCATGCTCTGTCTGGTTTATGACAAAGAAAAAAAAGGGGTTGGATGAGGAAGAAAAGATTGAAGAAGAGGTTAAACAATACAAGGTTGTGTTCATGCCGGACAATAAGGAAACGGAAGTCACTGAGGGGGACACACTTCTTGAAGCAGCCGGAAAAGCAGATGTATATGTAAACGCATCATGTAATGGAAAAGGGTCATGCGGAAAATGTAAACTTATCCTTGAGTCAGGAGATGTAAAAAAGGAATCGACTCCACTTTTAAGCGACAATGAGAAAGCTAAAAATTATGTTCTTGCCTGTCAGACTAAAGTGGCGGGTGATGTCATTGTCAGAATTCCTGAAGAGACGATTGAGAGAAAACTTAAAGTAGCGGGGATGGGACAAGAGGCAACGGAACGGTTAAAGAAACTTGTAAAAGATATTTCTCCCATGTTGAAGGAGATTCCGCTTGAACTTGAACAACCGACACTCGACGATTCCGTGAGCGATCTTGACCGGCTGAACCGGGGTCTGAAAACAACAGGCTGTGATGTTGAGCGAATGAATGTCGGCATCAAAGTTATGCGTGATTTATCGGCAGCAATGCGGGATGAAAACTTTAATATCACCGCATCTGTAATAAGGAAGAAATGTTCAAACGAAATACTTGAGGTCAAGCCCGGTGGTTTTGATAGTCCGATGTTGGGCCTTGCGATAGATGTGGGTACAACAACCATAGTTGTTTACCTGGTTGACATGAAAGACGGTTCAATAATCGGAGCAACTGCCGGGCATAACAGGCAGGCCTCGTGCGGTGATGATGTTATCAACAGAATAGTATGCGCCGAAAAAGACGGTGTTTCAAAATTGAGCAGCATGGGTATTTCGACGATAAATAACCTTATCAATGAAGTAGTGGAAAGCGCAGGGGTTGAATATAGAAGAATTAGAAATATTGTTATTTCAGGTAACACTACGATGGCGCATCTCCTTTTGAAAATTGAACCGAGATACATAAGGCGTGAGCCGTATATTCCGACAGTATCGGAATTTCCGATTTTGAAGGCAAAGGATATCGGGATAAAAGCCGATCCATCGGCAGCGGTTTTCGTAATGCCGGGTCCTGCCAGTTATGTTGGAGGTGATATCGTGTCAGGTCTTGTTTTTTCCGGTCTCCACAGGGAAGAGCCTTTGACCCTTTTTATAGACATCGGGACCAACGGAGAAATAGTACTCGGAAACAAAGACTGGCTGATGTGTGCATCATGTTCCGCAGGTCCTGCGTTTGAGGGAGGCGGTATCAGGTGGGGCATGCGTGCCGAAGAGGGCGCGATTGAAAAGGTCTCTGTCGATTCTGAAACCCAGGAGCCGAAGATAGATACTGTCGGTGATGCGCTGCCTAGAGGCATCTGCGGGTCAGGCATGATCGATCTGATCGCTGAAATGTTTCTGAAAGGGATTATCGACAATTCAGGCAAGTTCAAGCTTGATGCTTCTCATGCAAGAATGAAGGTTGAAAAAAATGAGAGGGCATATGTATTGGCTTTCTCGGATGAGACCGGGGTCGATGAAGATATCGTGTTCACTGAGACGGATATTCACAGCCTGGTGTTAAGTAAAGGTGCGGTGTATGCCGGTTTTACAGTTCTTCTGAACCAGGCAGGGCTCGATTTTTCAATGGTCGACAGGATGTGGATCACAGGAGGATTCGGTCAGTACCTTAATATTGAGAGAGCGATAACGATCGGTCTTTTGCCTGATATAGACCGGGGTAAATTTGAATATCTCGGGAACAGCTCCATTGCCGGAGCATATATGGCGCTTCTTTCAGATGATTTCAGAAAAGAGGCGCGAGAGATTTCAAACAGTATGACATATATAGATTTTTCCAGCAGCAATGAGTTCATGGAAGAGTATACATCGGCACTCTTTCTGCCACACACTGATTTAAAGGCGTTCCCGAGTGTGAAAGTCTGACAGCTAATAATCCGGAATAGATAGCACCATGAAAAAGATCGCCCAGGAAATAAAGCACAATGAATTTGTTAGAATACTTCTGAAATCGATCGGAGATGGTGTTTTTGTTCTTGATACAAAAGGAACAATAATTGTGTGGAATCCTGCCATGGAGAAGATCGCAGGATATAAAGCCGAAGAGGTTACAGGAGAAAGCTGCGGAATACTTAATTTCAATAAATGTTTTGGCAAGAAATGTCCTGCCGGGTTTAGCGATTGCGGTATTGTCAAATACGGCAGCGTGGAACCCACAGAATGCCTGCTGCGCCATAAAGACGGCTATTTAGTTTCTGTAACAAAAAATGCGAGGGTTATCAGGAAAGAAGATGGAACCGTTTTAGGGGTTATTGAAGTAGTGACGGATCTTACGGAGCTTAAAAATATCAGGTTTAAAATGGAAGAGGCGACGCGTCGTCTCGGGGAGTTGAGCAGGTTAGGTGGATTTATAGGCAAAAGTCATTTGATACAAAATGTTTTTTCATCAATCAAAGCATCTGCAGCAAGCGATGCAACTATTTTTATTCATGGTGAAAGCGGGACAGGAAAAGAACTTGCAGCAGATGTCATTCATTCAATCAGCGAACGCAGGGATAAACCTCTGGTGACTGTTAACTGCAGCGCACTTTCAGAATCTTTACTCGAAAGTGAATTGTTCGGCCATACAAAAGGCGCTTTTACAGGAGCCTTCCGGGATCGGGCAGGGCGTTTTGAGGAAGCTGACGGCGGCACTGTTTTTTTAGATGAGATTGGTGATATAAGCCCTTATATCCAGGTGAAACTGCTAAGGGTGTTACAGCAACGAGAAGTTGAAAGAGTTGGCGAATCAAAGAAACGAAAATTTGATATCCGCATTATCACAGCCACAAATAAAGAACTTGGCAAGCTTGTACAGACGGGGTCTTTTCGTGAAGACCTGTATTACCGGTTGAAGGTTTTTCCGATTTATCTGCCGCCATTGCGACAACGCAAAGAGGATATTCCACTCCTGGTTAACCATTTTATTAAAGTTCACAATAGAAATACCGGTAAAAAGATAAGAAGAGTTTCACAGGCTGTAATGAAAGCTTTCTTTGACTATCCGTGGCCCGGCAACGTGCGTGAACTCGGTAATGCAATAGAGCATGCATTTGTTATTTGTACAGGAGAAGAGATAGACGTGCAGGAACTCCCTGTTGAAATACTTAGGAAAGAATATCATCCGGTACGCTTTGAGCCATCCATAGAATTTGAGAAGAAGCTTTCTCCAGGTAAAAATTTAACACGGGAAAAACTTTTGGTTCTGCTTAATGAATGTGAGTGGAACAAGGCGGAAGTTGCAAGGAGGGTTGGGATGAGCAGGGCTTCCATATGGAAATATATGAAAAAATGGAATATACCTCTTCAAAAAGATTCATGAGATTGAATTTTCCAGATCTCATTTGGTTTCTGTACAAAATACATTTTTTCTGTTGTTGGAATCCCTTTTTATAGCCTGCTCAACGCATCCCTGGTTGCAAATACATAGCTGTTGTCTGATGGCTTTGCAGCCAATTCAGGGTGTGTGCAATACTGGTATGACATAAGATCATCCATGGTGGCACCCATTTGGATCGCAAAGGAGATAAAATCAACGTTTTGTGCTGTGCAGTTTCCTTTCCGCATTACACTTCCGCCGATAAGCTTATAATCCTTACGATTAAAAACCAGTTTTGTATGGATGGAATCCACTTCTCCCATCATAGGGTATTTATCCAGGACTTCGGAAGATCCGGTAACCACATCGATTCCAGCATCTTTGGCCATCTGTTCAGTCAATCCTGCTGATCCCAGGCTCAAGTCGTAAATCGATGTTACATTTGCATTGATGACGCCTGGAAATTTCTTTTTGTTGCCAAGGATATTTTGAGCAACAATTTTGGCCATAAAAACTGCGTTGGTCCCGAATTCTCCTCTAGTCGGTTTTTCGGTGACAAATGAATATTTCTCAGCACAGTCACCGCAACTATAAACATTATCAGCGCTGGTTTGCATATGGTCGTTAACACAGATTCCGAATCGACTGGTTTTTATTCCTGCGTCTTCCGCCAGTTCCGTGTTAAGAATCACACCTGCTGAAAGAACGACAAAATCCGTATAAAGTGAATTTCCATTTCCGAGTTTTACGTTTACGCCGTCATCGGAAGTATGATCAAATTCAACAACCTTCTCATTCGTTAAAACCTGAAGGTCATTTTTACTCAACTGATTTTCTACATGTTTAATAAATTCAGGTTCTGTTGTGGTCATAAGGATTTCAGGCAGCATCTCTACAATAGTGACAGCTATACCCATTTGCCTCAGGGCAACAGCTACTTCAATCCCAATATATCCTCCTCCGACAACAACAGCCTTTTTCCCTTTTGCGGATAGCCGGCGAAGAGCGGAAAGATCGATGCTGGAGCGCACGGGAATAATGGCTTCCGCATCTATACCTGGAATGGGGGGTATGAGTGGTCGGGAGCCTGTGGACAAAACCAGATGGCGGTATTCATAATCCTTACCTTTTTCGGTTCGAAGTTGCTTTTTCTTTGTATCGATATGCTGTACCCGGTCGATTACCAGTTCGGCCCCAAAGTCTGTTACCAGCGTGTTTGATATTTGATACTTCTCTATCGGTTTTTTGCCATTAATGCCGAATGGAACGGCACAACGGTTTACATTGATTTCCTCATCCTTAATAACAGTTACTGACATATTGCGACCTGAAGCATGCAACATATGGACTATCGTTCGTCCTGCGGGCCCACCACCAATAATGACGACATCTCGTTTTTCCATCATGAATCTCCTCGAATATTTATCATTCTTTTCAGTTTGAATCGTCTTTTAATATATGCTTTAACACCTTTTCCAATAAAACATTACAACTATTATGCCAAGAGTGGTTACGCTTGGCCTTTATCTGCCGTCAAATACTGTTAAAGTTGAGTCAATCAACCGGTTTTACTAATATTTCAACCCAATGGATCATTTCTTTACTTTCGTCACGTGTGATAGGATTGAGAAGTAAAAGTGTATTGACTATCGTTACATAACGTTACTTTTTGCGGCGATAACGCAACCAGACGTTATCAGAAGATTATTAAAGTTTGAGTAAAGATTATCACACGGAAAAAACAATGGTGCGGGCCATGCTGTGCACAGAAACCGGTTATAAAAGAATTATTAGAAAAATTTCAAGGAAAGGCACAATTGTTGCAGTTTTATTTTGATTGAATCGGCAGGTTTATTTTAGTATAATTTTTAAAAATAATTAACAAGGTGAATGATGAAATTTCTGATTATTGGCGGTGATGCAGCAGGCATGAGCGCTGCGAGCAGGGCAAAAAGAAACGATCCCGGCATCGATGTTACCGTACTCGAAAAAACCGAAGACGTCTCATACAGTGCATGCGGAATGCCTTACAACATCGCCGATTCCGAAAGAGAGATAGATGATCTTGTTGTACGGCAGGCGGATGTTTTCAGGGAAAAGCAGGATATTAATCTCCTGACAGGCCACTGTGTGGAATCGATTGATACGGTTAAAGGAATTGTTACAGGCGCTGGAACTGATGGCTCGGAATTCAGTTTTCCGTATAACAGATTGTTGATTGCTACAGGAGCATCCCCTGTAATACCTGAACTTCCCGGTTTTGACATGCCTGGTGTTATGGCTTTAAAAAGTCTTGCCGATGGCCGGAGAATAAGGAAATATCTGAAGGAAAATAATGTCAGGCGGGCTGTCATAATAGGTATGGGATATATCGGTCTTGAAATGTGTGAAGCGCTTCGCACAAGATCAATAGAAGTCGATATGGTGAAACCGGGTCCTGGTTTCCTTCCGTGGATGAGAGAAGAACTTTCTTCTGTGATCAGGGAAGAAGTGGCATCTCATAATACTCGGCTTTATCCTGGACATAAAATTTTTAAGATTGAATCTGAAGAAGATTGTCTTAAAATTATATGTGACGGGATCACTCTTGAAACCGACATGGTTCTTGTTGCAATCGGAGTGAAACCAAACAGTAAAATAGCAAAGGAGGCAGGAATAGATCTTGGCCTTCATGAAGCTATTGCGGTTGACAGAAGCCTTGGCACATCTGTTTCCAACATCTATTCTGCAGGAGATTGTGCTGACGCATTTCATGTGGTTACAGGTGAACGTGCATGGATACCTCTTGCGCTCAGGGCTAATCGCGCAGGCTGGGCAGTCGCGGACAATGTCTGTGGAAAGGAAGTTGAGCTTCCGGGAATTGCAGGTACAGCCGTATTTAAGATTTTTAATCTTGAGGTGGCACGCACAGGTCTTTCAGCTGAAGAGGCTGCAAGGTCGGGGTTCGATCCTGAAGAAGTGGTTATAAAGACGCGTTCCCGGGCTCATGCTCATCCCGGATCGACTAGTATAAGGATTCAAATGACAGGGGACAGAAAATCCGGGAGGCTCCTTGGATGCCGGATGGTTGGAAAAGAAGGCGTGGCCCATCGTATTAATGCCGCCGCAGTTGCTCTTCACTGCAAAATGACTGTTCAAGAGTTTTTCCAGGCTGACCTGGCATATGCTCCTCCCTTCAGCCCTGTCTGGGATCCTCTGCTTACTGCAGCAAATCAGCTTTTAAAAAAAGTTGGGGGCAAGTGAAAAATGAAAAAATTGAACAACAGCAACAAGGAAGATGTGAATAAGAAAATTACAGGCCAGGGGCTTTTTAAAAAATTTTTTGGCTGGATAGCAAAAGGCGCCGAAAAATCGAGGCTTGAAGGAAAGTCATGCCCGACATGACAAAAAAGGAAATAGCAGGCTCCTGGATGGAGCAATAAAAAATATTTTTAGCGAAAGGGAGGCGTAATTTGAAAGAAATATTAATTTTTACCGGAGTCATCGTTTTTTATCTGCTGATGCAACTTGTCATACTTCCAAAACTTGGAATTTCGACATGAATGAGAAAATCCTGTCAGGTGACAGACAAAAACGAGATTCACAAAAAACAGAATTCACAGTGATTTCTTCTTAAGAGGAATATCCCATTTTTTCATATATTTCCAAATAGCGGTTCTGCTGACCCCGGCGCTCCGGGCGACTTCTGCCTTGTTCCAGCCGCATTCATCAAGAAGGTCGATAAGAATTTCCCGGGTTAGTTTTTTTCTGGATACGGAATGTTCTGATTTTACAGGTAGCGGCATGGAAATCTCATCAGGATACTCTTCTAAATGCCTGATTTCGATGGGCAGGTCTGCGATATCGAGCTGATCGACGTTGCAGAGAACAAATGCATGTTCGATGGCATTTTCGAGCTCTCTGACATTTCCCGGCCAACTGTAATCCATTAATATTCGCATTGCCTGATGTGTTATGCCATGAATTTTTTTATTGGTTTTTTTGTTTTGTATATTTATGAAATGGCTTGTCAGAATTGGAATATCCTTTTTTCTCTTTCTTAAAGGAGGTATATGAATAGGAAAAACTTTTAAACGATAATATAGATCATCCCTGAAATTTCCTTTTCTCACCTGGGTAAAAAGATCCTTGTTTGTGGCAGTAATAATTCTGATATTGATTTTTCGTTTTTTGGATTCCCCGACCCGTTCTATCTCCCTTTCCTGAAGCACTCTAAGAAGTTTTACCTGGATATAAGGACTGATTTCGCTAATTTCATCAAGAAATATTGTTCCTCCCTCAGCCTCCTCAAAACGTCCGGTACGGTCCCGGTGCGCACCTGTGAAAGAGCCTTTTACATGGCCGAACAGCTCGCTTTCAAGCAAAGATTCACTCAATGCGCTGCAGTTCATTGTTATAAGGGGGTTATCAGAGCGTACGCTGTTATAATGAATGGCTCCGGCGACAAGCTCTTTGCCGGTGCCGCTTTCGCCTTGAATCAGAATTGAGGCTTCACTTTCAGCAGCCATTTTTATCGATGAAAAAACCTGCTGCATGGAATCGCTTTTCCCAATTAAGTTGTGAAATTTGTACTTTTCTCCAAGCCTTCGGGTTGCTTCTTCAGCCTTGCGCCTGGCTTCATGGAGTTCCGTCAGATCTGTAACGGTTTCCACGACTCCCTTTACATCACCCTTTCCATTTTTTACAAGCCTTGCACTTTTTAAAACATGCACATCATGGCCTTGTTTGTGACGCAATACGCACTCTTTTGAGTCGACGGCCCCATATTTGAATATGCCGCACTCACTATATCCTGTCGGACAACTTTTTCCAAAGCATTGATCGAAATTAAGGAGTGAGCAGCTTTTGCCTATAGCTTCATCATGCAAATATCCGGTGATACGTTCCATTGAAGGGTTCCATAATGTAATTTCTCCCTTTTCATTCAGTGTAAAGACACCGTCCGCCATTTCCTCGAAAAGCTTTACTGCAAACTTGGGGCTGATGGTATTTTGATTGCTGTGATTCATGATTTTAATATTTTTGAGTGTTAACGCTAAAGTAACGTTATGGTAACAGTTTAACAATGGCCATGCTTCTAAGTCAATATAAAATAAAACATCGCTTTTGTCAGGAATGTCAGTAAAAAATCAATAATAACAGTATGTAAACAAATATTATGCTACTTGAACCCATGTTGGCACAATCGTTGAATTGCTAATGCCTGAAATATTCAAATTTATTATGGAGGAGAAAAAAATGAATACAAAAAAAATTACGGGCAGGTCTGAGTTTGAAAGTACAATAAAAAGTGGAGTATGTCTTATTGATTTTAATGCATCCTGGTGCGCTCCGTGCAAGGCACAGGGACCGATTATCGAAAAACTTGCCGCAGATTTTGAAGGCAGGGCTGTCTTGGCGGAAGCAGATGTGGATGAAAACCGGGAAACTGCGGTTGAGTACGGTGTTCAGAGTATTCCAACGTTGGTGATTTATAAGGATGGCAAAGAAATAGAAAGATTCATAGGTCTTCAGTCTGAAAATGTACTTTCAGAAGCCCTTGAAAAAGCCGGAACACACGCTGTCAACTAAAAAGCGCATAAGGTTTTTTTATTGGGAAAAATTCTTTCACCAAGAATTGCTGAAAAAAAGTATTGGAATTTGATATTATATCTGTTTTAAGTATGAGGTATTTCCATTGTTTGTAAAGATTAATATACAATATAATTTTGGAGGCATACCTTGGTTAAATATCTCTTGGCTCAATTACTGATCATATCGTTGATCTCCGGCTGTGCAAACCAATACATAAAAGATCACAGTGAAGCTCCCCTTTTCTCTAAAGAAAAAGTGGAAGTCGTTGCTAACTTGTCTAAACCGCCTGGAAACATCGCTGTCTCCAATGATCATCGAATCTTCTTCACTTTTCATCCTGAAGCAGATCCGGAAATCAAGGTAGCAGAACTGGTCGAGGGACACGTACGCCCCTTTCCTGATGCGGAATTCCAGGAAGAGCGTGACAATTTACCCTTTTTTGACACAGTTCTTTCACTTCGGGTAGACTCGAATAATCGCCTCTGGACACTGGATCATGGTTATTTTGGTATCCGGCAGCCGCGTCTTTTGGCATTTGACATCAAGACCGGTGAGATTGTCCATCAATACGATTTTTCATCAGACATAGCAGGTTTTGGTTCCTTCTTGAATGATTTCCAAGTCGATCCGTCCGGGAAAACTATTCTGATTGCCGATACCGGAGCGCCGGTGCCGGTTATAGGAGGGGATCCGGCTATCATTGTCTATGAAATCGAAAAGAAGACAGCCCGGCGGATTCTTGAAGATCACGACTCTGTGAGAGCCACATCCAATACGTTGCGGGTCGGCGAAAATGATTTTAAACTAATGGGCATCCCGATCCATATTGCTGTCGACTCCATAGCACTCAGCCGAGACGCGGAATGGCTTTATTATGCAGCGGTCAACTCGGAAAAATTGTTTCGCATTCAAACCAAAAACTTGATGGACCCTGATATGCAGGAAGAGGCACTTGCGTCTACGGTTGAGACGTTTGCAGACAAAAGCATGAGCGATGGTATTACGACCGACATGGATGGAAACATTTACATATCCGACATGGAGAACTCTGCCGTTCATATTATCGGCCAGGATCGAAGATTAAAAACATTGCTGAAAGATCCCGAGTTCAGGTGGCCGGACGGGTTCAGCTTCGGGCCTGACGGCTGGCTGTATTTTACCTGTAGTTCGCTTATGGATGTCATCGGCCAAAGTGCGTCCCATATCGAGTCCCAGGCCCCCTATCAGATATATCGCTTTCAACCTGGTAGTAAAGGGGTACCAGGCCATTAACTTGTGAGCCCGTACAAACGAAATCTAAACATTATGACACACTATTTGCTAGTATCTTAATAAGTAATGTCTTTAAAAAATGAAGTTACCGCTGCAGTAAAGGAGGACGTATGATTAGTTGGAAATGTACCAATTGTGGCTATACGCTCGAAAAGGAGTCGCCACCTAGTGAGTGCCCTTCATGTAAAGCGAAGTGTGATTTTGTAGATAATTCATGTTATACGCCTGACTGCGTTTCTGCAGGAACTGATTCGCGGATAGGATTAAAGAAGACATGAGGGAATGATCGCCCATAATAGCTAATGGTGACGGCAAAATAATTTTTTGTTTTACAACTGTAATATATATCGGAAAAATATATTTGAGACAGTATTGTATCCCGGGACATATTATATGAGATTTTGATATTTCAGAAAGTACTTTGCAAAATCAATTTTCTGAACCCAATTGTTCCGAACCCCAATTGTTCCGTACCATGGAGGTGTCCATGACTAAAATCGTAACTTTAACAGCTCTCGAGGTCGCAAAAATAGCATGTAATATAGAGGTCGACGGCAGTGATTTTTATGAAGAGGCTGCCAGGATCGCGGATGTCGGGGCGGCAAAAGAGACATTCATGGAACTTGCTCGACAAGAGCAGGAGCACTTAAACACTTTTCGAAATATGTACCGGGAACTTGATGAAAAAATGGGCGGTTCCGAGGGTTCGACCGGGTATCTGTTTGATGATGAGATTACAAAATATCTTAAAGTGATTTCCGAAGGCATTGTGTTTCCTGTTGGCAGTGATATGAAAAAATGGATCTCAGAGCAACATGATGTTGAAGCTGTGGTCAAATTCGCCATAGAGATGGAAAAAAACAGCCTATTGTTTTATATGGAAATCCTGTCACATAGCCCGTTTGCTTACAGCAGGGAAATTTTGCAAGGAATCATTCAAGAAGAAAAATCCCATATAGTGATGTTGAGCCGTATGCTGGATTAATTTTCAAAATGAATCTGAATTTTCAAAAGATTTCCCTGGACAGACAAGTGGAATACAATTCTTATCTATCCCGATGTTCTCAGAAAGCCTCGGATTACAGTTTCGTCAACCTCTGGGGTTGGGCCGAGGAACACGGTCTTCACTGGGCATGGACAGAAAATTTTGTTTGGATAATGCAGACAAAACCAGCGGTGTGTAACTGGCCTCCGGTTGGAGCCTGGGAGAAGGTTGATTGGAAATTACTTTTCAATAAACATGTTACAGTCCCTGCACATTTTGTGCGAATCCCTTCAGAGCTTTGCCGGACCTGGAAAGACCAGGAAGTAAAGATGACAATCGAGGAATCTCGAGGAGACTGGGACTACATTTGCAATAGGCATGAACTAGCCGAGCTGAAGGGAAACCGCTTTCATAAGAAGAAAAATCTTGTTAACCGGTTTAAAAACAAGCACGATTATCGGTATGCTCATTTTACGGACGAAATGGTCGATCAGGCCCTTGGCATGCAACAGGATTGGTGTGAATGGCGTGATTGTGAATCCGTTGATTCTTTATCTGCCGAAAACAGGGTTATCCCGAGAGTTTTGCGTTCATGGAACAAACTGCAAAGGATGACAGGTGGGGCAATTACCGTAAATAACAACCTGGTAGCATATACAATTGCTGAGTACATAGACGATGAGACGATTTTGATCCATTTTGAAAAAGGAAATACAGATTACAGAGGTGTTTATCAGGCCATAAACCAAATGTTTCTTGAGCAGATAAAAGAAGAATTCAAGCAGGTGAACCGTATGCAGGACCTTGATGATGAAGGTCTGCGTAAAGCGAAACTGTCGTATAGGCCGATCGGTTTTTTAAAAAAATATCGCG